>JAYUCN010000387.1:0-4780 GCA_043740335.1 Planctomycetota bacterium | reverse complement strand
CCTTCCCGTTCACGAACTACGTGTTCCCCTTGCCGGGCATCATCAGCTTCCTGGCCGGGATAAAGATCGACGGCGTGATCACGCTGTTCGATGCCGCTGGCAACATCGTCGCCCAGTCGAACGTCGACCGGCTGACGCTCCAGTAGTCGCTTTCAGGAATCGGGCGCGGACCGCTAGGCTCACCGTGATTGAGCCCGGTCCGCCAGATTCCGTTCGGCTTCTCGCCGTGCCCCAATGACACGTTCGCGTTCTGGGGTGCTTGCCACGGCGCCGTGCCGGCAGCCTTCGAACTGGTGCCGGTGCTCGCCGACATCGAAGCCTTGAACGAACGCGCGATCACCGGCCGCGATGCGTTGCCGGTGACGAAGCTGAGCCTGCCCGCGCTGGCGCGCGTCTCCGATCGCTACGCGGTGCTGCGCAGTGGTGCCGCACTCGGGTTCGGGTGTGGCCCGCTCGTCGTGTGCCGCACTGACTCGTCCCTGCGTTCGCTCGCCGATCTGTCGACGGCACGCGTGGCGATCCCGGGTCTGCACACGACGGCGTTCCTGCTGCTGTCGAGCTTGGGCCCCGTGCCGGTCGCGACGGTTGCGATGCGGTTCGATGAGGTCATGCCCGCGGTGGCGGCGGGGGACTGCGACGCGGGGCTCGTCATCCATGAGAGCCGCTTCACGTATCGCGCGCATGGCCTGCGCGAACTGGCCGACCTCGGCGGGCTCTGGGAACGCGCGACGGGCCATCCGCTGCCGCTGGGCGTCATCGCCTGCAGCCGCGATCTCGACGATGCGACGGTGGCTGCCATCGAGGCCACGCTGCGGCGCTCGGTCGAACTCGCGCGTGCCGAACCGCATCGCCCGCGCGCGTTCGTGCGTGCGCATGCGCGTGAACTCGACGACGACGTCTGTGACCGCCACATCGCGCTCTACGTGAACGACTTCACGGTCGACCTCGGCGCGCGCGGGCGGGCCGCCATCGAAGACCTGCTGGCGCGCGGCCGCGCTGTTGGCTTGCTGCCGCCGGGGCCGTCGCCGTTTTGGGAGGAGCCGTGATCTTCCCGCTCGTGGCAGCACTCGTGTTCACGCTGGCGACGTTCGTGCTCATGTGCCTAGTGGCGCTCGTGCTGCTCCTCGCCAGGAAGCCGCAGCGCCGGTTCTGGCGCATCAACCTGTGGCTGCATGCGGGCCTGTTCGTGCTGCATCTCTTCGTCACGTTCCCGGCGATGTTGGGTCTGCTCGGTTCGCGCGGGCTCGGCACGCGGCCGCAGGAACGCACCTACAAAGGTCCCAGGCTCGACGATGCGGGCACGTTGCTCGTGCAGAGCTGGGACTCGCTGGAGCGCGAGGCGGAAGCCGGTCGTCCCGACGCAGCTGCGGCCGTCGTCGCCGCTGCGGCGGCGCGCGCGCGGTCCATTCCGAGCACCGACGGTGTGTTGTTGCGCACGTTTCGCCTGGAAGCGAAGCAGGAACCGCCGGTCGCAGTCGCGGTGCTCGTGCATGGGCTGTTCCGTTCGGCGATGGAGCTCGAGCCCGTGGCTGGCATGCTGCGCGAGCAGGGCTGCGAATGCTGGTTGCTCGAGCTGCGCAACTTCGGCGGCAGCAGCAGGGCACCGTTCACGGGTGGACTGCGCGAGAGCGACGACATCGTCGCGGCGGTGCAGTACGTGCGCGCGCAGCCTGGGCGTGCTGAGACGCCCGTGCTGCTGTTCGGCGTCAGCATGGGTACCATCGCGGTCAGCATGGCGCTGCCGCGCATCGATCGGCTCGCCGGCGTCGTGCTCGATGCACCGATGGACGATCTGTCTGCCGCCGCGCATCGCATGCTCGCGTTCGATCGGGCGGGGGATCGTCGGTCGTGGTTCCAGATCGCGGAGCCGTGGCGATCGCTCGTGCTCACGGCCTTGGAACAGTGGTCCGACTTCCGCGTGCTCGATGTGTCACCGGGCGAGGTGCTCGCCAACCTGCCGCACGATCTGCCGATGCTCCTCATCGGTGCGGGGCTGGACGACCGGGCGCCGCCGGCGACGGTGGAACGGCTATTCGCGCGGTTGCCGATGCCGAGTGCGCTGACGGAGCTGTGGATCGTGCCGGAGAGCAAGCACGGCCACGTCTTCCTCGATCAGCCTGCGGCCTACGCCGAACATCTGCGGCTGCTACTGGCGCGCCTGCGGCGGCCCTGATCACGCCGGCCCTCGAATCCGGTCCTCGCTCGGATACGTTCCCTCCCCCCATGCAGCGCCGCGACCGTGCCGCTGATCTCGAACGGCTGCACCTCGACATCCTGCCGCAGCCCGACGACCTCACGTGTGGCCCGACGTGCCTGCACGCGATCTATCGCTATTGGGGCGACGAAGTGCCCATGGATCACCTCGTCGACGAAGTCGCGCGCACGCCGTCGGGTGGCACGGCCGACGTCTTCCTCGCCAACCACGCACTGAAGCGCGGCTACCGCGCCACGATCTTCACGTTCAACCTGCGCATCTTCGATCCGACCTGGTTCACGACGCCCGGCCTCGACATCGGCGAACGCCTGCGCCTCCAGCGCGATTTCAAGACGGGACAGCGGCCCGTGTTCGGCCTGCTCAGCGACGCCTACCTCGAGTTCCTCGACCGCGGCGGCGTGCTGCGGCTCGTCGACCTGTCACCGACGCTGTTGCGGCGCTGGCTGCGCAAGGGCGTGCCCATTCTCACCGGACTCAGCGCGACCTGGCTGTATCGCCGCGCGCGCGAGTACGGGGCCGGGGACGACGACGACGACGTGCGTGGCGAACCGCAGGGCCACTTCGTCGTGCTCTGCGGCTACCGGCGCGACAAGCGGTCCGTGCTCGTCGCCGACCCGTTCCTCGAGAATCCCATGGGCGCCGACTCCCACTACGAAGTGTCCCTCGATCGCGTCGTCGGCGCGATCCTGCTCGGCGTGCTGACCCACGAAGCGAACCTCCTCATGATCGAACCGGGCACACCCCGCCCGGTCGACCAGTCCTGAAGACATGCGCAACCTCGTCATCGTCAACGACCCGAAAGAATGGTCCTTCTCGCAGGAGGGTGTCGAAGTCGTCGCTGCCCGCAAGTACCTGACCCATCCGTCCTACATGACGCTGGAGAAGGTGCGGCTCATCAACCTGTGCCGGTCGCTCGGCTACCAGAAGATCGGCTACTACGTGTCGCTGCTCGCGGATGCGCGCGGCCACAAGCCGATGCCCAGCATCGAGACGATCCAGAACATGAAGGACCGCGCGATCGCGGCGATCGCCGGCAGCGACCTCCAGGAGATCATCGACGACTCGCTGAGCAAGGTGCACAGCGAGGACTTCGTGCTCAGCGTCTACTTCGGCCGCAACATGGCGCAGCGCCACGAGCGGCTCGCGAACGCCCTGTTCCGCATGTTCCCGAGCCCCTACCTGCAGGCGAGCTTCAGCAAGAGCGAGAAGTCCGGGCGCTGGCGGCTCGACACCATCAAGCCGATGGCGCTCGACGACATTCCGCCCGGCCACGAGGGCTTTGCGCAGGAGGCCACCACGGACTTCCTCCAGAAGGCGCACGTGCGGCCGCAGAAGCGCGAGCAGAGGCCCTACGACCTCGCCATCCTCGTCGACCCGGCACTGCCCGAACCGCCGTCGAACAAGAAGGCGCTCCAGAAGTTCGCGAAGGCCGGCGAGGACGTCGGCTTCAACGTCGAGTCCATCCAGCAGGAGGACTACTCGCGCCTCGGCGAGTTCGACGCGCTGTTCATCCGCACGACGACGGGCGTCAACCACCACACGTTCCGCTTTGCGTGCCGCGCCGAAGCGCTCGGACTCGTCGTCATCGACGACCCCGCGTCGATCCTGCGCTGCTCGAACAAGGTGTTCCTGGCCGAGATGGCCGACCAGCAGGACATCCTGGTGCCGAACACGATGATCGTGCACCGCGGCAACGTCGACGATCTCGTCGCGCGGCTCGGCCTGCCCTGCGTGTTGAAGCAGCCGGACAGTTCGTTCTCGGCGGGCGTGTGCAAGGTGTCGACGACGCAGGAACTGAACGACCAGGTCGAAGCGATGCTCGAGAAGTCCGACCTCGTGATCGCGCAGGGTTTCGTGCCGACCGAGTTCGACTGGCGCATCGGTGTGCTCGACGGACAACCGCTGTTCGCGTGTCGCTACTACATGGCGGAGGGCCACTGGCAGATCCTCAAGCGCGACGCCGGCGGCAAGAAGCAGGACGTCGGGCGCGCCGAGACGGTGCCCGTCGAGATGGCGCCGACCAGGGTCGTGAAGACCGCGTTGAAGGCTGCCAACCACGTCGGCAAGGGCCTCTACGGCGTCGACCTCAAAGAGGTCGGCGGCAAGGTCTACATGATCGAGGTCAACGACAACCCGAACGTCGACGCCGGCTTCGAGGACGAAGTGCTCGGCGACGATCTCTACCTGCGCGTCATGCGCACGTTCTTCGCTCGGGTCACGGCGCGTCACCGCGGCTGGGGGTCGGCGTGACACTCGGGCTGTTCGCCGGCTACGGCGTCGAACTCGAGTACATGGTCGTCGACGGGACCACGCTCTGCGTGCGGCCGATCGTCGACGAACTGTTGAAGCACTTCACCGGTGCCTATGTGGGTGACTTCGAGGATGGCGCGATTGCGTGGTCCAACGAACTCGCCTTGCACGTGGTCGAGCTGAAGACGAATGGGCCAGCACCGGCGCTCGCGGGCCTTGCGCAGGCCTTCCAGACGTCGCTCTTGCGCATCGAAGCGGCGCTCTCGCCGATGGGGGCGCGGCTCATGCCGGGCGGCATGCACCCGACCATGGATC
>JAYUCN010000386.1:0-1935 GCA_043740335.1 Planctomycetota bacterium | reverse complement strand
CGTTCCATTGGGTCGCACCTTCGTCGTGTATGCCAACGTGGGTCCGGTGCCGATCCAGCAGGAGGTCGCGGGTCCGACCCTTCCGGGCCAACAAGTCGACGTCGACCTCGCGATGGGAGAAGACGTCTTCCTGTTGGTTGGGCGGGTTCTCGATGCGAGCGGCTTGCCGTTGGCCAACGACAGTCTGCGCGTGGACTACAGGACGACCGATGGCAGTGGCAGCAACCACGTCGTCGAAACGGATGCGGAGGGCAGGTTCCTCTGGTTCGTGGGGCGCATGCGCGAGGGGGGCGTCACGCTGCATCAGGTCGTGATGACCTCCACCGCCGCCGCCGGCGGGCTGCTGCGGGTATCGGTCGGTCGCAGAGAGTTGCAAGCAGGCCGCAACGACCTCGGCGACCTCCGCCTCGCGAGCGGCCAACTCGTGGTCGCGGGGCACTTCGTGTGCGACCGCCCCTTCGTGCAAAACGAGATCCCGTTCCAGGTGCAGCGTCTCGGCGGTCGCCGCGGTGCCATCGGCACGTTCCTGGCGAACGACGGCGCCGCGAACCACGACAGCTGGGAGCCGGTCCCGGGACTGACGACGAACCTGGCCGCGGACGGCGCCTTCGAAGTGTGCGGCGAGGTGACCGCGGGCCGTCATCGTCTCTTCCTTCCTGCCTACAGCCACCTGCCCGTCGAGCCCGTCGAGTTTGCCCTCGGGGCGAAGGATCTCGAGCTCACGATCGCGTTTGGCGCGACCCTCGCGGCGAGTTGCCTGTTGCCCGTAGGCGTGCCGCCGCACCTCGTGCGCGTGGTGCTGCAAGGCGCGAGCGCGCCGCCATCGCCGGACCCATTCGAGCGGTTCAGTCGCCTGGATCGCTTCGCGACGGAGCCCTGGAGCGAGGGTGGCCCGCGCAGCCTGCTGCAGTGGCGCGCGCTGCCGGAGGGCAACTACACGCTCGAAGTGCGGGCGCAGGGCTTTCCCGAGCCCTTCGCGGCGATCGAGGATGTCAAGGTGCCGACGCCGTCGGCTGGTGATCCGCGCCTGCAGGACATCGACCTGCGCGAGAAGATCCGCATCCTCGTCGTGCGCGTGCCGCCGCCGCCCGACGCGGCGCCCAACGGCCGCGGCGGGACGACGATGGTGTTCCCGATGCCGCAGGACGCGGCGAAGGACTGGGAGGGCTATCCGGTCGTCGATGGCGAACTGCGCATGCTGGCGCCGCCGCATCCGATCGATCTGGTCGTCGCGCGCGCCGGCATGCAGCCGAAGGCAGTGCGCGGCGTCGAGCGCGAGGTCACGGTGACGCTCGAACCGTGGCCCGAAGTGGCACTCACGTTCGCCGGCCTGCCGCCCTTGCCCGCCGGCTTCGAACTGCACGGGAGCCTGCTCGATCCTCGGCCCCAGATCACGACGAACTACCGGCTGCCGGGCCAGGGGGGCGGCCTCGACAGCATGTTGCGCCCGCAAGGGCGGGGGGCAATCGCGATCCACGACGCCAAGGTCTCCCTGCCGATCGGCGAGGGTGTGCACCGTCTCTCGGTGCATCTGCGGCACGAGGCGCGCGGCACGAAGGCCCTGAAGTCGATCGTGCCCGCCGAGATCTTCCAAGGCACGGGCACGGTCACCGTCCAGCTTTCCGCCGACGAGATCCGCGCGGCCGTGGCGGAACTGCAGAAGAACGAGCCGCGCCAACGGTGACGGGCTCGGATATAAAATGACCGCTGCCGTCCAGCCCTGGAAACATGCGGCTTTCGGGGTTTCGACATGGCTTCGGATTGCCGCGGCTCCCGACCACGACCTCGCCGCGTTCGACATCACAGCGCGAGGTGGTCCATTCGAGCCATTCGTTCCTGCGGCGGGCGATCGGCAACGTCCATTGCCGCCGGCATGGCCGCGTGGGCGTCGTCGTGTGTCGGAACGAGACTGAGGGCTGCAAAACCGCGACGAGG
>JAYUCN010000385.1:0-4797 GCA_043740335.1 Planctomycetota bacterium | reverse complement strand
CGATGACCGCGGTCGGTCTGTTCTGCCGCTTCTTCATGGGCCAGGACCCAAAGGAGAAGCCGGTCATGAAGGCTGCGGCCGACCTGATCCTCAGCAAGCCGCCGGTCTGGGACACGAAGGGCGGCTCGATCGACGAGTACTACTGGTACTACGCGACCTACGCGCTGTTCCAGATGGGCGGCCATCACTGGACCGAGTGGCAGAAGAAGCTCGAGACCGCGGTCGTGAAGACCCAGCACCACGAGGCGACCGCGAAGAACCTGCTCGGCTCCTGGGATCCGGTCGGCGCCTGGGGCGACGACGGTGGCCGCGTCTACAGCACCGCGATCCTCGTGCTGACCCTCGAGGCCTACTACCGCTACGGCAAGCTGCTCCGCTGAATCGCCGCCGCCTGCGCCGAATCTCGATTCGAAGCCGGCCGCTGTGCAGTTTCCGGGCGCAGCCGTCCCGCCTCGGGAAGGCTCGCAACCAGCGGTTCCTGGCCGGTTCCATGCCATGGGCCGGTGGCCCGCCGGTGTCCAGTCGCGAGAATTCCTGAAGTAGGACTCAAGGCAGAGACGATGGGGTTTGCAACAAGGTGCCGAGCCCCGTCTCGACACCGCATCGGCAAGGTATCGAGGACGAAAGATGGGCCTTCGAATCAATTCGAACATCGCATCCATGAACGCGCAGCGTTCGTTGTCGACGACGACCGAACGCCTGCAGGCGAACTTCCGCCGACTGTCCACAGGCTTGCGAATCTCCACGGCATCGGACGATGCGGCAGGACTGGCGATCTCGGAGCGCTTCCGCGCCCAGGTCCGGTCCACCAACCAGGCGGTCCGCAACGCTCAGGACGGCATCTCGTTGACGCAGACCGGCGAAGGCGCGCTCAACGAGGTGAGCTCGATCCTGATCCGGATGCGCGAACTCTCGATCCAGGCCAGCAACGGCACGGTCAGCACCGCTGACCGCACGACACTGAATGAGGAGTTCACCGACCTCATCAACGAAATCGACCGCATCGCGCAATCGACGACGTTCAACGGCGTGCGCCTGCTCGACGGCACGGGCTCGACGATCACGTTCCAGGTCGGCACAGGCACGACGAGCGGCATCGACACGATCCAACTGAGCACGTCCAACACGTTGGCGTCGACGCTGGGCCTCGCGACCCTCGACATCGGCTCGGCTGGCAGCCCGACGCTCGCGATCAGCAGGCTCGACTCCGCCATCAACACCGTGAGCAGCGTGCGTGGCCAGTTCGGTGCCGCGCAGAACCGCCTCTCGACGACGATCGCCAACTTGCAGATCCAGGCCGAGAACCTGAGCGCCGCCGAATCGCGCATCCGCGATGTCGACGTCGCCGTCGAGACCTCGGCGCTGACCCGCAACTCGATCATGCAGCAGGCCGCGATCTCGATCCTGGCCCAGGCCAACACCCAGCCGCAGGCCGCCTTGCAGCTGTTGCAGCGCTAGTCGCAACGGCGCGCCACGGCGTTGCTGCTACTTCATCGCCGCCACGGCGCGCACAGCGGAGCTCTTGCGGCGGGCGGCCGTGTTGCCGTGGATCACGTGGGTCTGCGCGGCCTTGTCGATCGTCTTGCAGATCAAAGGCAGCATGGCGGTCGCCTTCGCCTTGTCACCGGCCGCGATCAGCGCCGTGAAACTCTTCAACGAGTTCTTCAGGCGCGACATCTTCGCCTTGTTCACGAGCCGGTTGCGCTCGCTCTGGCGGGCGCGTTTCAGTGCTTGCTTGCTGTGGGCCATCGTTTCGTCTCTTGGTTGGAAGTCGTTTGCAGGGATATCGGGTCGGGAAATCGGGTCGGGGAACCGGGTCGGGGAACCGGGTCCGGTGGTCGTGACAGCGAGGCGTCAGCGCTTCAGCTGCTCCACCTTCTGGGCGACATCGCGGAAGCCGATGTCCTGTTCGAGAATGCGCGTGAAGTGGCGCAGCGAGTCCTCGCGCTTGCCGATCGACTGGCAGATGAGGCCCATCTCGTAGAGCGACTCCTTGGCAAGTGCACCGGACCCCGCGGCCTGCAGGGTCTTGTCGAACTGCGCCAGCGCCAGCTCCGGCAGGTTCTTCTGCTGGAAGGCCTTGCCGAGCAGGAACAGGGCCTCGTTCTTCTTGCGCGGGTCCTTGACGGCCTGCTGCAGTTCGGCAATCGCGGCGTCGATCTCCCCGGCCTGCAGCAGTCCGGAGCCGAGTTCGAAACGCGCGCCGAAGTCGGCGGGATTGCGCTCGACGCGGCGGCGCGCCTCTTTGACGCGCATCTGGTGCAGCATCTGGCGCGCGCGCAGAGCGGCGCTCTGGTCGCCGCTCTTCTCGGCCTTCTGAACGATCTGCTCCTGCAGCCGCAGACGCAGGTCGGCCGCCAGTTCCTGCACCTCGACATCCGCCGGCTGCAGGCGCAGCAACTGGTCGACGAGGTCCATGGCGCCGCGCAGGTCCTTCGCCAGCTCGCGCAGACGCGCGCCACGGCGCAGCAGTTTCTGATCCTCGGGGGCCTCCTGGAGTTTCACTTCGACCAGTTGGAGCTCCTGCTCGATCTCCTGCGTCGACATCTGCAGCCGATCCTGCCGCTCGAGCTGACGCTGCTGCTCCTTGTCCTTGATGAGTTCGCGCGAACTCCCCGCCTTCTCGATGCCCGTGCTGCTCAAGGCCCCTTCGGCGGCGAGGTTCTTGCGCGCCTTCAGCGACTCCTGGTCGCGTGGATCGATCTTGAGCGCCTGCTCGTACAGGGCCAGCGCCTGCGGCACCTTGCCTTGCTCGTAGAACAGGGCCCCGGCACTGCGGCAGGCCTCGAGGCAACGCGGCTGCGCCTCGGCATAGGCCTCAAAGACGGCCAGCGCCGAACGCCGCAGACCGGCGCGCTGCAGCGACGCCCCCAACTTCAGGTTGGCGCCCTCCGCCAGCGGATCGTGCGCGAGGTAGCGTTCGTAGGCGCGCGCCGCGGCGGCGTGGCGACCGAACAGCCGGCAACAGGCACCGGTCAGCTGGTGCACGCCACCGAACAAGATGGCGTTCAGTTTCGACGCGGGCTTCTGCGCGACCTTCTGGAACAGCGCGCGCCGCAGTCCGGCGCGCGCCTCGCCATAGTCGGGCTGGATCTGGAGCACCTGCGCGTAGATCTTGACCGCCATCGAGAAGTTGCGGCGCTTCGTCGCTTCGGTCGCGTTCTCGAGGTACTTGCTGAGATCCATGCGGGTGCGCGGAGGGCCGGGTCGGGTGGGGACGCTTGACGCCGACGAAAGGGGCGAAGAATCTACCTCCCCACTCTCGACCCTGCAACGGCCCGCACCCTCCCGAATGGAAGTCCTCGTGTACCCCGATCCGGTCCTCCGCCGCGGCGGCAAGACCATCACGCAGTTCGACGGCGAGCTGCAGAAACTCGCCGAGCAGATGCTCGAGGCCATGTACGTGGAAGGGGGGGTCGGCCTCGCCGCGCCCCAGGTCGGCATCGAGTCGAAGCTCCTGGTCTTGAACCCGAGCGGCGACCGCAAGGACCGGGCGGGGGAACTGGTGCTCTGCAATCCCAAGATCACTCGCAAGAAGGGCCGCGCGTTCGGCGAGGAGGGCTGCTTGTCGTTCCCGGACATCCACGCCGACGTCGAGCGCTGGGTCTCGATCACGCTCACCTGGCAGGACCTGGCCGGCAAGGAGCAGACCCTCGCCGCCGAAGACTGGCTGGCGCGCATCATCCAGCACGAACTCGACCACCTCGAAGGCGTCCTGTTCGTCGATCGCCTGACGGCCGGCGACAAGCTGCGCGTGAAGGCGCAGCTCCAGGAGCTCGAAGAGGCATACCGGGCCCGCGCATGAACACCCTCATCGGGGTGCCTGGCATCACATGCTCCTGATCGACGGTCTCGACGCGCTGCTGGCCCTCGACCTCGTGGCGAGCAGCGGCGAGCCCATGCAGAGCCGGTCGGTGGTCGCGGTCGGTGTCTTCGACGGCGTGCATCTCGGTCACCAACGACTGCTGCACCAACTGCTCGAGATGTCCTCGGCCCTGCAAGGCGTGCCGACCGTCATCACGTTCGGCAACCACCCCGACTCCGTATTGCACGGCCAGTCGCCGCCGCTGCTCGTCAGCGTGCCACATCGATTGCGACTGCTGCGAAGAGCCGGCGTGCAGCGGCTCGTGTTGCTGACCTTCGACGCGCGGCTCCAGAACATGACGCCGCGCGAGTTCGCCGAACGGGTGCTCGTGCAGAGCCTGCGCACACGCGGCCTGTTGCTCGGTTACGACTCGGCGATCGGCAAGGACCGCGCCGGCACGCCGCAGCGCTTCCGCGAACTCGGCGATGAGTTCGGCTTCGAGGTGCGCACGGGCACGCCGTTCGAAGTCGATGGCCAGGCGGTGTCGTCGACGGCGATCCGCGCCGCCATCGCGGGCGGCGACCTGGCCCTCGCGCACCGCTACCTCGGGCGTTTCCCGGGGGCGTTGGGCACGGTCGTGCGCGGCAAAGCGCGCGGTCGCTCGCTCGGCTTCCCGACCGCCAACCTCGTGCCACAAGCCGCGGTGCTGCCCCCTGCCGGTGTCTACGCCGTGGAAGCGATCGTCGACGGCAGAACATTCCCCGCAGTGGCCAACCTCGGCACGCGACCGACGTTCGCCGATGGCGATGCGCAGGACGTCGTACTCGAGGTCCACATCCTCGACTTCGACGGTGACCTCTACGGTCGCGATCTCGAGGTCACGTTCCGGCGGCGGTTGCGCGCCGAGCGGCGATTCGACGACGTGGAGGCGCTGCGCCGCCAGATCGCGCAGGACGTCGTGCAGGCGCGCGCGTGCCTCAGGGCGTGACCGC
>JAYUCN010000384.1:0-11697 GCA_043740335.1 Planctomycetota bacterium | reverse complement strand
TCGAGGTTGCCTGCCGGCGCTTCGTCGCGAGCAACGCTCCCGACTCCGCTCGCAGTTGGGTCGTGCACGACTTGCTGCGCTTCGGCATCGTGTTGGATCTCTACGAAGGCCACCGCTGAAAACGCGGGCACGGTCGACGCCGCGCTCCGCGCCCTACCTCGCGCCCCAGTAGCGCAGCACGAACGCGGGCGGCACGTTCCGCACGACCGGGCCGATGCGTTCGAAGCCCTCGAACCGCTCCGCCATGATGGCGCGGAACCGGCGCGCGGCCCGCAACCCGAACGCGTGCACGTACTGGAACGTGCGGAAGTCGGAGCCGGTCCCACGCAGACAGTGCACGATGCCGTCGACGACCGCATCCTGCACCGCAGGCGTCAGGCTGGCGAACGGCAGCGCCGACACGATGCGCGACGGCAGCGGCAGGCCGCGTTCCGCGAGGATAGTGAGCACGTCGGCCGCCGAGCCGTGGTGGAAGTCGAGCGTGGGATAGCGCTGCGTCAGCAGGCCATGGAAGCGCTGCTCGAGTTCGATGCCGAGGTAGCGGGCGCCCGGCGGCAGCGCATCGCGGATCACCGCGGTGACCGGACCGGTGCCGGGCCCGTATTCGACGACGAGTTCGCCCGGCTTCATGTCGAGCCACCCGACCAGGGCCCGCGCCAGGTAGCGCGAACTCGGCAGCAGGGCACCAACCGAGCCGGGGTTGCGCAGGAAGTTGCCGAAGAAGCCCAGTCCATCACGAAGGGACCGCTTGGGTTCGCCGACTGGCTCGTTCGCGCGGGTCGAGACGTCCACGCGCGAAACAGTGCCCACCAGGACGCGCAGGCACAAGGTCCACGTTGGTGGAACTGGCGCCCATCGGCCAATGCCGTTCAGCCACCGAGGGCGTCGCCCAACACGTCGATCTTGCCGACCTGAACGCGCGCCGAACACAGCAGCCGGCAGCCCTCGAAGAGCCCCATGCGATCGAGCGTGCCCCGTTCGTGGGGCAGCGGCGTCGCCAGCGCGTCGGCGCGGTCCATGGCGACGCGCGCTGCGTCGGTGCCGCACATGCCGCGCGTGCAGCCCGTCAGGATCTGTACACCCGCCATGCCGGCGGCCGCCAGCAGCGTGGTGCCGGGCTCGACGAACACGGTCCTGTGCGCGGCCACGAAGTGCACCTCGACGAGGTCCATGCGCCTCTGATACCGGCTTTGCGCCATCGGTCAAGCGACGCGCGAGACCGGGCAACCGGGAATCCGACCGGCACCGTGGCGCCGCCGTCGCACCCGCCGCAACATCGCGCCCCCATGGAGCTGCACGCGCTCGACTGGACGATCATCGTCGGCTACTTCGTCGTCTCGCTCGGCATCGGCCTCTGGTTCAAGAACCGCGCCGGCGAGAGCGTCACCGAGTACTTCGTGTCGGGCCGCTCGCTGCCGTGGTGGATCGCCGGCACCTCGATGGTCGCGACCACGTTCGCGGCGGACACGCCGCTCGCCGTCACCGGGCTCATCGCGAAGAACGGCCTCGCCGGCAACTGGTTCTGGTGGGCATTCGCGTTCGGCGGCATGTTGACCGTGTTCGTGTTCGCGAAGTTGTGGCGCCGAGCCGAAGTGCTGACGGACGTCGAACTCATCGAACTGCGCTACCGCGGCAAGCCGGCGGCGGTGCTGCGCGGCTTCCGCGCCCTCTACGTGGCCGTGATCATGAACTCGATCGTGATCGGCTGGGTCACGAAGGCGATGTGCGACGTGCTGAAGCAGACCGTGCTCGTCGACATGCCGAAGGACGGGCACACGGACGTCTGGCTCGTCGCCGGCATGCTCGCCGTCACCGGCCTCTACTCGACCCTGTCCGGCATGTGGGGCGTCGCGATCACCGACCTCGTGCAGTTCGTGATCGCGATGTGCGGCTGCATCGCGCTGGCCGTCGTGGCGGTCGCCCACGTGGGTGGCACCGACGCGCTGCAGGAACGTCTGGGCCAGGTCTTCCAGGGGCAGGGCGATCCGATGGCGTTCGTGCCGGACTTCTCGAGCAATCAGGCCGTCATGCCACTCGGCGTCTTCCTCGTCATGGTGCTCTCGCAGTGGTGGGCGACGTGGTATCCCGGCGCCGAACCGGGCGGCGGCGGCTACATCGTGCAGCGCATGGCGTCGTGCCGCGACGAACGCCACGCGGTCAAGGCCACGCTGCTGTTCCAGCTCGCGCACTATTGCGTGCGGCCCTGGCCGTGGATCCTGGTCGCCTTCGTCGCCCTGGTCCTGCACCCCGAGCTGCGCACGAGCAGCGACGCCGGCATCGGCTTCCCGATGCTCATCCGCGAACTGGCACCGACGGGATTGCGCGGTCTGTTGCTCGTCACGTTCGCGGCGGCATTCATGTCGACGATCAGCACGCAGATGAACTGGGGTGCGAGCTACCTCGTGAACGACCTCTACAAACGGTTCGTCGCTCCGGATGCGGGCGACGCCCGACTGCTCCGGGTATCGCGCTGGTCCTCGGCCCTCGTGCTGGTGCTCGGTGGCGTGGTCGCGTGGATCATGGTCGTGCACGGCGTCTCGGTCGACGACGCCTGGGCGTTCCTCGCCGCACTCGGCGCTGGCGTCGGCAGCGTCTTCCTGGTGCGGTGGTTCTGGTGGCGCATCAACGCCTGGAGCGAGCTGGCCGCGATGATCGGTTCGCTCGTCGTGTTCCTCGGCGTGAAGGCCTGGCAGGGCTCGCTGCCGCAGCCGGAACGACTGCCTGCCCAGTACACGAGCCTCATCGTCGCCAGCAGCACACTCGTGCTGTGGCTCGCCGTCACGCTGCTGACGAAGCCCGAACCGCGCGACCACCTCGTCGCCTTCTATCGCAAGATCCGACCCGACGGTCCGGGTTGGGGCCCGATCGCAGCCTTGGCCGCCGACGTGCGACCCGACCGCAGCCTGGCCCGCAATCTGTTCTGCGCAGTGCTCGGTACCACGGTCGTCTGGCTCACGCTACCGGGCATCGGTGCTGTCATCTTCGGCGACTACCAAAAGGCCCTCTGGTGCCTCGGCGGGGCCTTCGCCGCGGGCGCGTTCCTGATGGCCCTCGTCGGACGCACCGCGGCAGCGTCCTCGGTGCTTGGGTAGTATCTCCCTTCGCGGCCCTCGACAGGTCACAAGCCGGGCCCGAAGATCCTCGACGCTGCGGACCAACGGCACTTCGCCTCCGATGCCCGACACTGGTGACACCGACTTCAGCCGCACGGTCTATTCCGTGCAGAACCCGGGCTCGGGCAGCGGCAGCCTGCACCGACTGCCCGTGCTCGTCGTGCTGCGCGGCACGCAGGTCGGACGCCGCTATCTGCTGAACGAGAACTCGCTCGTCATCGGCCGCCGCCCGGACCGCGCCGACCTCGTCGTGCCCGGGGACGCCCAGATCTCCAGCGTGCACTGCCGCATCGAACGCGGCCCGCAGCCGGACACGTGGCAGGTCGTCGACCTGTCGTCGACGAACGGCACGCTGGTCGGCGGCCAGCGCATCACGACCATCACGCTGCGCGACGGCGACCGTGTCCACGTCGGCGAGACAGTGCTGAAGTTCTGCTTCCACGACGAACTCGAAGAGGAGTTCCACCGCCAGGTCGACAGCCTCATGAACATCGACGACCTCACGGGCCTGCCCGTGCAGCGCGTGTTCCAATCGAAGTTCCAGGAGGCCCTGCTCGCAGCCACGCGCAAGAGCCGCCCGATGGCGGTCTACATGATGGACATGGATGGCTTGAAGCGCATCAACGACACGCACGGCCACCTGCTCGGCGCGCACACGATCGCGACCGTCGGCAAGCGCCTGGGTGCGCTCGTGCACGCCGCGGGCGGTGTCGTGAGCCGCTTCGGTGGCGACGAGTTCTCGGCATTCGTGCCGAACGCGGACCGCGAACAGTGCCTGTTGCTGGGCGAACAGATGCGAGCTGCGGTGGAAGACGAAGCGATCACGCGCGGCACCGTCATGGCGCAGCCGACGATCTCGATCGGCG
The DNA here is from genome assembly GCA_043740335.1 of Planctomycetota bacterium. Lineage (GTDB taxonomy): Bacteria > Planctomycetota > UBA1135 > UBA1135 > UBA2386 > DASVAL01. Next base: position 7,718 of record JAYUCN010000384.1, on the reverse strand, counting down.
TCGCCGTCTTCCCCGACGACGGCCAGGTCACCGAGCAGCTCACGCGCCAGGCCGACGAAGCGCTCTACCGCGCCAAGGCCGCGGGCCGCAACCGCGTCAGCACGTAGCACGTCGCCGTTGCGACGTCACAGGAAGAGGCGATGTTGGCGGAAGCGCGCCTCGATGCCCTGGTCGCCCGCGACCTCGCGCGGGCGCAGGCCGCCGCAGAACTGCTGCAGGCGCTCGGACATCGCGCGCAGATGCACGGACGTCGCGGCGGCGGCATCGGTGGCGACGAGCGGCAACTGCCCCAACCGCTGCTGCATCACCGAATCGTCGTCGGCGATCTCGCCGAGGTAGTGCAACTCGACACCGACGTGCTGGCGCGCCACTTCGGTGAGGCGCTGGAAGGCCAGTTCGCCGCGGCCGGGCGTACCGACGCGGTTCACGACCAGCAGGAAGCGTGCATGTTCGTTCAATTGCGCGACGCACTTCACGACTGCGTAGGCATCGACGAGTGCTGCGATCTCGGGCTGCGTGACGAGCACGATCCAATCGGCCCCCAGCATCGTCAGCACCGTGGCCGGCGAGATGCCGGCACCGAGGTCGAGCAGCAGCACGTCCTCGCGGCCCGCGAGCACGCCGAGTTCGCGCGCGAACGCGAGCAGGTCCTTGTCGCTCAGCGTCGCCATGCGGCGCACGCCAGACGCGCCCGGCAGCAGGCGCGGCCCGCATGGCGACGTGCACAGCACCTGGTCGAGCGTGCACTGGCCACCGAGCAGTTGCTGGAGCGTCAACGTCGGCTTGACGCCGAGCAGCAGGTGGTCGCAGGCCAGGCCAAAGTCGCAGTCGACGAGCACGGTGCGGCGGCCGGCGCGATGCAGCAGCACGGCGAGCGAGGTGGCGAGGAAGGATTTGCCGGTGCCGCCCTTGCCGCTCGCGATCGCGATCGAGACCGCTTCCGGACGCGGCCCCGGCACCCCGCGCAGACCGTCGAGCAGCCGACTGAAGAGACCCCGACCACGTGGGCCCAGACCGCCAGAGTTCAGCCCACCGCGTTCGGTTGCCGGTGTCTGCCGCCCCGATGCCGCTCCGTTTGCCGCTCCGTCCATGTACCACCAGGTCCTGGGACCCGTGCGCGGCTGACCGGCCGCCCACGCCGGAAGTGTCGCAAATCCGACCGCCAAATGCGTCGGGCTTTTCCGTCTTTCTGCGCCGCCTTCGCGCCCGACTCAATGGGGCAGCAGGTCGCGCGCAAAGCGGATCGGCACACCGAAGTTGGCCCCCGTGAAGCCGGGCAGGATCGCGAAGTTGACCGCGATGACCTGGCCACTGCCGCCGAAGACCGGCCCGCCCGAGCCGCCGTGCGTGGTCGTGGCGTCGTAGACGATCATCTCCTCCTTCTCTTCGCTGATGCCACCTTGCGTGATGATGGGCGTGATCTGCCCCTTCGCCGCCAGTTCGATGATCGCCTCGCTCATCGACGCCATGCGCTGGCGCAGCCCGTCCACGAGCTGGTCGTCCGCCCGCGCCAGCAGGGCACCGAGCCCGGTCGGATAGCCGACGACGATGGCGCGCTGGTCCTCGGACTCCACCGCTGCCTCCTGCAGCGGCAGGACCGGCACCCCTTCGAGATTCTTGGGATCGATCTGCATGACCGCGACGTCGCGGGCGTCGGGGCGGAGCACCACGGAGGCCGGCGGCACATCGAGCGGGGCGCGGCCCGGAAACGTCGCTGTCAGGTGCAGGAACTCCGGCAACACGCCTCGCTCCAGCAGCTTCGTGATGCCCCGCTCCTCGGTCCACGGCGCTGCCACGTGTCGGTTCGTGATGATGTGCCCCGCCACACTCGCCAGGAACCCCGAACCCGTGTACTCGACCTCGAAGGGCTCCGTGCCATCGAGCGAGAACCAGGTCTGGTCGGGCTGGCGCAACCGATACACGCCGTGCACGAGGCAGACGCCGCGGCTCCATTCCTTCTGGATGCGCCGCACGCCGACGTTGGCGCGCGCGACGCTCGCGAGCAACTCCTGCTGCTGCTTGAGCTCGAGCCGCAGCGTCGCGAGCTCGGCGTGGGACACCTCGCCTGCCTGCTGCTGCTGCTGCAGTTGTTCGAGTTTCGCGCGCGTGGCGCGTTCCTCTTCGGTCGGCCGGCTGGCGAGCCAGCCGCCGAGCCAGCTGGCGAGGAACACACAACCGACGAGCGCCAGCGGCAGGCTGATCTTGAGCTTCGTCGTCGCCTGCGTGAACAGGTCACGCGTCAACGTCTGCGTCCCGGCCGCACCGCCGCTCACGCGAGCGACGTCGCGCGCATCGGCGAGCATGCGGCGCACGGGTTTGCACGCCGCCCCAAGCGGCACGTAGATGCGAAAGCGCGCCGACGGGCCGCCCGCTCCCAGTTCGAGGCGATCACCGTCCTGGAGGATCACTTCCTCGACTTCGCTGCCGTTCACGAACACCGCGCCGTCGAGGCGCCGCAGGTGGAACTGACACTCCTCCTCGACGAACTCGATCTGCGCGTGCTTGCCGGCCACGCCGGGCGATGTCAACACGGCTTCGCACGTCGATGCTGCACCGATGGTGACGACGCGCGCCTCGTAGGTCAGCGTGCGGCCGCGGTCGGGCCCGGAAAGGTGCAGCAATTGCGCGCGCATCCAAGCACCATAGTGTGCGTGCAGAGAACCGCCAATGCAGAGGTGCTGGTCGAGGTCGCGGTCGACTCCGTGGCCGGTGCGTTGGCGGCGGCGGCGGCCGGCGCCGATCGGCTGGAACTGTGCCAGAGCCTGTGCTGTGGTGGCCTGACGCCGAGTCCCGGTCTGTGCGAGGCCGTGCGCGCGGCGGTGACGATTCCCGTGTTCGCGATGGTGCGGCCGCGCAGCGGTGCCTTCCTCTACGAGAGCACCGAGTTCGACGTCATGCTGCGCGACCTGCGGCACCTGTGCTCGGCCGGGGTCGATGGCGTCGTCGCCGGCATCCTGCTCCCGACGGGTCACCTCGACGAGGCGAGGTTGCGCGCACTGGTCACTGCGGCGGCGCCGCGGCCGTTCACGTGCCATCGTGCGTTCGATCTGTGCGTGAACCCGACCGCCGCCATCGAGACCCTTGCATCGCTCGGGGTCGCGCGCGTCCTGACGTCGGGCCAGGCAGCCTCGGCACCAGCCGGTGCTGCCGCGATCAAGGCGCACGTGCTGCAAGCGGGCACCCGTCTCGTCGTGATGGCAGGTGCGGGCGTGCGCGACGACAATGTGCGGACCCTCGTCGCCACGACCGGCGTGCGCGAAGTGCACCTCTCGGCTGTGACCTGGCACAGCAGCGCGATGACCTTCCGGCGACCTGGCGTGCCGATGGGCAGCAGTGCCCCACAGGACGAGTACGCGCAGCGAGGGACCGATGGCGCGATGGTCGCGCGTGTGGTCGCCGCCGTTCGCGCACGCTGATGGCGCTGACCGGCTGCGACTCGTCGGGCAACGAGCTACCATGCGCACCATGAGCATGCCTCACCCTCTCCTCGCCGCGATCGAAGGCCAACTCGCCGCTTCCCCGACGCCGCCGTGGGACGCCCTGCTGGACCACGTGACCCGCCACTTCGAGTGTCCGGTCGGCACCGTGCACTTGCTCCACGGCAAGGACGGCATGCTGCACCTCGCCGCGCAACGCGGCCTGCCACCGCCCGTGCTCGCCAAGGTTGCTGTGATCCCGATCGGCAAGGGCATGGCCGGCATCGCGGCCGAGCGCCGCGAGCCCGTGCAGGTGTGCAACCTGCAGACCGACCAGAGCGGCGTCGTGCGACCCGGCGCGAAGCTCACGCAGATGGAAGGCTCGCTGGCAGCACCGATGCTCGATGGCGCGGTGTTGTGCGGCGTGCTCGGCATCGGAAAACCCGTCGCCTACGACTTCACCGAGGCCGAGACGCTTCTGTTGATGGATGTCGGCGCGTGCCTGGCGCGGCACCTGCGGCGGTGAGCGAAGCTACGCCCTGAAGCCCTCGCGCGCGGCTACCTCGAGCAGCGCGTTCGCGGCCGGTGAATCCGTGCGCAGCGCCGCCGCATCCCACTGCAGACGCTTGCCGCGGCTCGCACGGAACGCGACGTTCGCGAGCAGCACGGTCTCGGTGAGCGGAACCGCGTAGGCGAACGCACACGACGGCCGCGTGCGCAGTGCGCAGCCCTGGAGCCACTCGCGGTGGTGGCCGACCGACGCAGCGATCGACTCCGGCGGCACCTGCCAGGCCGCCTTGCGCGCGGCGGGACCGAGTTCGTAGCGCGTGTAGTCACTGATGAGCCAGCCATCGTCGCCGACGAACAGCACCCCGTTGCTCCACTTCTCCAGGCCACGCGACGCGAGTGCCTGCTCGGGGCGATCCTTGCCCGCGTGCCAGCGCAGCGTGAGCGGCGCCCGCGCGCCGCGCGCCGGGAACGCGTACTCGCAGCGCAGGCCAGCGGGTGCACCTTCCGGATGCGGCTCCGGGCCGTCCGCCTGCAGCGAGGTCGGCGCATCGAGGTCGAGCGCCCAGAACGCGAGGTCGACGAAGTGGCACGCCATGTCGGCCGTCGTGCCGCCGCCGAACGCCCAGTAACGCCGCCACCCCATCGGGTGGTAGCCGTCGGCGAAGGGCCGCGTCGCCGCGGGCCCGAGCCAGAGATCCCAGGCGAGATGCGCGGGCGGTTCCTTGGCAGCAGGCAGCCGATCGGCGGACCAGTCGGTGCCGTTCACGAACACGATCACCTCACGCACCGTGCCGCACGCCCCGGCGCGCATCGCTTCGACGACGCGGCGGTAGTTCGCATCGGCATGGATCTGCGTGCCCATCTGCGTCACACAGCCGTTGGCTTCGGCAGCGCGAAGCAGCGAGCGCGCCTGCGCCACGGTCTGCGTCAGCGGCTTCTCGCAGTAGACGTCGAGGCCTTGTTGCAGGGCGAGCAGCGCCGGCAGGAAGTGACTGTGGTCCGGCGTGCTGATGACGACGCCGTCGAGCTGCGCCATCGCCGCGGGATCGCGCAGGATCGTGCGGTAGTCGGCGACGAGGCGCGCGTTCGGAAACTTCGCTGCGGCCGCCTTCAGGTTGTTGCTGTCGACGTCGCAGAGGACCTCGATGCGTTCCTTGCTCATCGCCGCGAGGTTGTCGCCGCCGCGGCCGGCGACGCCGACGAACATGAGACGCGCAGGTTGGTTCGGGTCGCGCGGCGCGCGGCGAGGTCGAGCGCTCTTGCAGGCGGGCAGAGTCAGGGCAGCGGCGGCACCGGCAGCGGCACCGAGGAACGAACGGCGTGACGAGGTCATGCGCGCATCATTCGTGGGAGTGCGGGCGCGCGCCAGTCCGAGGACGATCCATCTGGCACGCTTCGCCCCGCCAGCTACAACTCTCGCTGCATGGCAAAGCGGCTCGAGCAAGAAGTGAAACAGCCTGTTTCGCAGGCGTTCCTTCGCTGCGACATGGCCCGACCAGTGCGTTCGTGCAGCAGGCTGCTGCACAATTCTCATGGCACCAACTGACACGGGCCACGACGTGACCGACTCCGGCCTTCCCGCGCCGCGCAGTGAGTTCCTCCTCTACAACAGCGAGGACGGCCGAACCCGCCTCAGCGTCCGGTTCGACGGCGGGAACGTCTGGCTCACCCAAGCACAGCTCGCAGAGCTGTTCCAGACCACGCCGCAGAACATCACCATCCACGTGGGCGAGATCTGCGCCGATGGTGAACTGGACGAGACGGCAACTTGTAAGGACTACTTACAAGTTCGCCAGGAAGGCGCGCGCTCCGTCCAGCGCCGCCTCAAGCACTACTCGCTGCCCGTCATCCTCGCCGTCGGCTACCGCGTCCGGTCCGCGCGCGGCACTCAATTCCGCCAGTGGGCGACGAACCGTCTGACCGAGTTCCTGGTGAAAGGCTTCACCATGGACGACGAACGCCTGAAGAACCCGCCCGGACCCGGCGCACCCGACTACTTCGATGAGCTGCTCGCGCGCATCCGCGACATCCGTTCCTCGGAGCGGGTCTTCTACAAGAAGGTGCTCGAGATCTACGCGACCAGCATCGACTACGACCCGCGCGCCGAGGCTTCGCAGCTGTTCTTCAAGACCGTGCAGAACAAGATGCATTGGGCGGCGCACGGGCACACCGCTGCGGAGGTCATCGCCCGCCGCGCCGACGCGAAGAAGCCGAACATGGGACTCACAGCGTGGGCCGGCAGCAAGCCGCGCAAGGCCGACGTCACCATCGCGAAGAACTATCTCGCGGCCGAAGAGATCGAGGCGCTGAACCGCATCGTCACCGCCTACCTGGAGTTCGCGGAACTGCAGGCCATGAACCGGAAGCCGATGCACATGGCCGACTGGATCACGAAGCTCGACGACTTCCTGAAGCTGTCGGAGCGCGAGATACTGAACCACGCGGGATCGATCTCCCACGATGACGCGATCGAGAAAGCTGAACTGGAGTACGCTCGTTTCGCCATCGAGCAGCGCGCGTTGCCATCTGCAGCCGAGCAGCACTTCAACGACGCGATCCGCGAAGTGAGGCAGATCGAGCGGAAGCGGCAGAGGCCGCGGAAGAAGCCGAAGAGCGGCTGATCCACACGACACGCCGCACCTTTACGAACACGACGACCTCGCTCGCGCAGACGGGCCTCCGGGAATCCCTCGCGCCCACACCTCCCGCCCCCGATCATGCCGCCATGGACCAGAGCCTGCAGGATCACTTCGCCCCGCACAACGCCTGCTTCGGCTGTGGCCCCGCCAACAAGGACGGCCTGCGCATCAAGAGCTTCGTGCAAGGTGCCGAGGTCGTCTGCACGTGGCAACCGCGCACCATGTACGAGGCGTTCCCCGGCATGTTGAACGGCGGCATCGTCGGCGCCCTGCTCGACTGCCATTGCAACTGGACCGCCGCGTGGCATCTCATGCAGACGAACACGCTGACCACGCCGCCCTGCACGGTCACGGCCGAATACACGATCAAGATGCGGCGGCCGACGCCCACGAACGGCCCAGTGCTGCTGCGCGCAAAAGTCACAGAGGCCCAGCCCGACCGCGCGCGCATCGCCGGCACGCTCGAGGCCGGGGGCAAGCTGTGCGCGACGTGCGACGGGCTGTTCGTCGCGGTCAAGGAAGGGCACCCCGCGTTCCACCGCTGGTGACCGCGAGCCTTCTCGACCCTTTCTGGCTTTGGCGCCCTTGCGGTTCGCCTCCCGCCGCTATGCTCCGCCCTCCCGACGTTCTCGGCTCCGCGCCAGCAATGGCGTTTGCGGCGGTCATCCCTTGCATCGCAGTGATGGGGCTGAGGTTTCTGGTTACCGCGGCGGTGTGTGCCATCGCGGGTTTGTGTCGAGTCCCAGGCTGACGGGGACGTCGGGTCTCTCTCTGCGCTGCTCCGAGTGAACCCCACCGCTGACGGCACCGCGACGGCACCGAGCGTGCAGGAGATCCAGCTCGCGCGGCGCGAACTCGGCCAGCTCGTGCGCGAGACGCCCGGGTGGGTGTGGGAAGGACACCGCGTCGACGCAAAGAAGCCCGACGGCTCGACCGTCTGGCAGAAGCTCGAACTGTTCCAGCACGCCGGTTCGTTCAAGGTTCGCGGGGCGTTGCTCGCGATGCTGCGACTGTCGGCGTCACAGCGCGAACGTGGCGTTGTGGCCGTGAGTGCGGGCAACCACGCGATGGCCGTCGCCTGGGCCGCCAAGGCGGTCTCTACGCACGCCAAGGTCGTGATGCCCGTGACCGCCAACCGCGCGCGCGTCGAAGC
>JAYUCN010000383.1:0-1946 GCA_043740335.1 Planctomycetota bacterium | reverse complement strand
GCCAACGGCACGACACCGGCACCGCGAGCCGCGCCGAGGTCGCCCGGGTTGTCACCGAGCAGCCACGCGGCGGAATGGCCGAGCCGCTGCAGCGCTAGGCGAACCGGGGCAGGGTCTGGCTTGCCGGGGCCATCTTCGTCGGCAATCAGGGTGCCGACGTGCGGCAAGAACCCGTGCCGCGCGAGCACCGACTCGGCGAGGCGACGGGGACAACTCGTCACGACACCAATCGGCCGTTCCGCGGCGAGCGCCTGCAGCTCGTCAACGGTCGCCAACGCCCGACGTCCCTCGATGTCCGCGAGCACGCCGTCGAGGTCGAGCAGGATCGCGCGCGGTCGCACGGCCGCGGTGATGGCCGCGACGAGTCGGGTGAACAGTGTTCCTTCAGCAGGCAACGTGATCCGCACTCCGATAGCAAAAGCGCGCACCGCGATGCCAAGTCCCGACAGTGCATCACGTAGCCATGCAGGGTCGCCGCCGCGCACGAACACGAAGTTGCCCGCCGATGGCAACGGATCGAGTCCCAGCGTCTGCAGCACGCGCGTGAGTTCAGCCCGTTCGGCCGCTACCGTGCGCACGTAGTCATCGACCTCGTCACCACCCGTCGCCAGTCGATGCACGGCCGCGGCCCGGCTCCACGTGCCGCATGTGAACGGACTGCCGACGCCCCGCAGCCAGCGCACGATGCGCGGCGCGGCGATCGCGTAGCCGACGCGCAGGCCCGCGAGCCCGAAGGCCTTGCTGAAGGTGCGAACGACTACCGCGTTGTCGAACTCGACGGCCACCCGCGTGAGGTCTTCGCCGCCGAACTCGGCGTATGCGGCATCGACGAGCACGATGGCCTGCGGCGCTGCTGCACACACGGCGCGCACGTCGTCAGCAGTCGCCACCAGACCCGTCGGGTTGTTGGGTGAGACGACGGCGATGAGCGCCGTCGCGGGAGTGATCGCACGCAGCACTTGCGCGCGCGGCCACGGGCCAACACTCCACGCCACCGCGCTTGTGCCGGCACCGCTCAGCGTGACGTAGCGTTCGAGCATCTCGAACGTCGGCACCGGCAGGATCGCTTCGCGGCCCGGCTCGAGGCACGCTCGACAGAGGCGGTCGAGCACGTCATCGGCGCCGGCACCGACGAAGAAACGCTCGGCCGGCAACCCGTGCCGCACAGCGAGCGCCTGTTCGAGCCGATCGTCGAGCGGATAGCGACGCAGCAACTCGGGATCACGCAGCAACTCGACGAAGAACGCCGGTGTCGGCGCCCGCCCCTGGTTGCCGTCGAGCCGTAGATCGATCCACGGCGGTGCTGTAGGGATGCCTGCTCCCGATACAGGGACCGATCTCGCGCGACGCGGTTCGTTCATTTCTTCACCTTGGCGTCGAGACCTCGAGTCAGCGCCGCGTTGCCTGCAGACCGCCGAGGTACTGCCAGATCGCCTCGAACTGCTGCTTGCTGTCGCCACCGAGAACCTCGGTGAACGCCGTCTTGCCCTTGCCGTCGGGGTACTTCGGCATGCGCGAATCGGGGTCGAGGCGCGGCGGATCCTGAAGCCAACGCGTGAAGTACTCGTGCCGCAGGCGGCCGCGCGCCGTCAGCAGTTCGATGCCGACGCGCTCGAAGGGTTGCACCGCGGGCTTGTCACCAAGTGCATGGCACTGCACGCACCCAAACCCGGTGCCCATGCCGACGAGGCGCTCGCCCGGGCCCGCCAACTGCGCCTCCACAGGCACCGCTGGTTCGTCCTGCGGACCGTAGCCGTGCTCGCGCACGAGACCAGCCGCGATCGTCGCCCCATGCACGTGGAACGCGGGCATGCGCGCATGCAGCCACGGCCGCGGCGACTTCTCCTGACCCTGCACGAAGCGCGCGATCCACGTCGGTTGCAGCTTGCTGCCGACCCACGTCAGCGCCGGCACGCCTTGGGCCACGGGATCCTGATCCTGCGGCA
>JAYUCN010000382.1:0-1948 GCA_043740335.1 Planctomycetota bacterium | reverse complement strand
TTGCATGCAGAGCCTCGGGCACGCGCAGGACGCGCTGCCCAAGTACGAAGCCGCCCACGCGATGCGCAAGCGCCTCTTCGGCGAGGCCGACCATCCCGACGTCGCCAGAAGCCTCGATTGCGTGGCCTACTGCCTGGAACGCCTCGGGCGCGCCCGGGATGCAATGTCCAAGTACGAAGCCGCGCTCGCGATGCAGGTGCGTCTCTTCGGCGAGGCCGACCATCCCGACGTCGCCGGCAGCCTCAACGGTGTTGCCAACTGCATCAACAGCCTTGGGCGCGCACAGGACGCGCTGCCCAGGTTCGAAGCCGCGCTCGCGATGCGCCAGCGCCTCTTCGGTGGCCGCGACCACCCCGACGTTGCCCTGGGCCTCGACAACGTGGCCACCTGCATGGAGCACCTTGGGCGCATCGAGGAAGCCCGCACGCACGCCATCGCCGCGGCCGCCACGGCAGAACGACTCTGGCAAGGCAGCAGGAGCCTCTCCGCTGACCTGCGGCAGTCGTTCTTCGACGACCTCAAGGGTGGCGGCGCCTACGAGCGCCTGCAGCGGCTCGAAGCACGGCTCGGCGACCGGGCCGCAGCATTCCACGCGGCGGAACGCAGCCGCGGCCGGGAGATGCTTGATCTGATGGAACAGCAGCGGGCGGACCCGCTGGACGAGGTCGAGCGGCGGTCGAAATTGCGCGGAGATGCAGCGATCTCGGATCGCCTCGTCGCATTGCGGCAGGATCTCGAGAGTGCGACCGCCGAGAGTGATCGGTTGCTGCATCTGCTGACGTGCACGTTCGATGCCGCCGGCGTGAAAGGCGAGGACCGCCAGGCCCGGATCGACGAGTTGACGACGCAGTCGCGCACGGTCCATGAACGGCGGCGTCAGCTGCTCGACGAGCGCGCGCGCTTCGTCGCCGACGTGTTGCCGGCAGGGAAGGTGAATCTGCCGGCCGAGATCCAGGCCGATCTGCAAGGTGACGAGCTCCTGCTCGAATTCACGATCAGCGCGGAGGGCAGCCTTCTCTACGTCGTGCCGCCGCATGGCGCCATCAACGTGCATGCGTTACCCGATGCGGCGGTAGCAGTCGACAAGCACCTGCCTGCCATCCTGCGGCAGCTCTTGCACACGCAGCTCACCGCTTCGCGCGGACGCGATCCCGAACAGGCGAAGGCCGATGCGGCAGACGCGGATGCCGGGAGCCAAGCGCTCTTCGTCGCACTTTTCCCGGCCGAGGTGTGGGCCAGGGTCAGGACGTGCCGGCGCGTGTGGCTGGCCGCGCATCGCGGGCTGCATCGGCTGCCGTTCGAGGCGCTCACGGTTGGCGTCGTCGACGGCACGCCCAGGACCTGGCTCGACGACGGACCGGAGATCACCTATGTGCAATCGGGGAGTGCGATGTGCTGGCTCCGTCAGCGTGCACGCGAAGCCGGTGACGACACCACGAGCGTCGACCTGCTCGCCGTGGGCGACCCGCGCATCGCCACGAACACGCCCGAAGTCCCCGAGCACGGCGTCCTGATCCTGCAGGTCAACGAGGGAGGCGAAGGCGCCCGGATCGGCGTGCGCGAACGCGACGTGCTGGTCGCCTACGACGGCAAGGAACTCACCGACGACACGACGCTGCGCAGCGTTCGGCAGGAGGTCGAATCTGCAGTCGAGGATGGCAAGCGCGAGCGAAAGGCGGTCACCCTGCAGATCTGGCGGCAGGGCGAAGTCGTGCAGCTCGAAGCACAACCCGGCCCACTGGGTATCCAGGCCGGCCGCGGCAATGCGCGCACCTCGAGCGAGGCGAGCCTGAGCCATCCGGAGAAGATGGAGCGCGTCACGCGCGCCGGCGATCTCGAGCGGCTGCGATCCCTTCCCCCGCTGCGTGGAGCCCGTGCCGAGGCCGAGGCAGTTGTCGCCGTGTTCCGCGCCGCCGCGAAAGGCCACGACACGGTCCGCGCCCTGTTC
>JAYUCN010000381.1:0-4823 GCA_043740335.1 Planctomycetota bacterium | reverse complement strand
GCCACCGCAACCGAACGCACGACACCGCGCGCCCGTTCGGGTCGCGCCACCTGCAGATGACGCACCTTCAGTCGACGCTTCACGCGCTGCAGCAGCGTGCGGAACGCCACCGCATGCGGCAGCTCGACGACGCGACCGAACTCGCCGTCCCCGCACGGTCGCACTTCCTTCGGCACCTCGCCGCCGAGCACGCATTCGACGAGCCAGTCGGCGATGCCGCTCGGTGCGGCATCGAGAGCCGTGTGCGGCGAGTACACCGCGAGCCCCGCTGTCGCCGCCAGCAGCAACGCGCGCTGCTTGCCGTCCTCGTACACAAGACTCTTCAGCGGCTGGAAGATCGGCGGGTGGTAGGCGACGACGAGATCGATGCGACCCGTCTTCGCCTCGGCGACCACACCGTCGGTCAGATCGATGGTCAGCAGGACCCGCGCGACCCTGCCGGGCCGCGAGCGCGGCTGCAGCAACAGGCCCGTGTTGTCCCACTCCGCCGCCAGCTCGAGCGGCGCAATCTCGTGCAGGATGTCGAGCACCTCGGCGAGCGATGGAGTCGCCATCAGTACCTCACGAAGCGCCCGCGCTGACGACGGCCAGCCGCTCGGGGTGAAGGTGCCGTTCCGCCGCTTCGCGCACCTGCTCGGCAGTGACTGCTCGCACGAGATCCGGGTAGCGCTCGACGAAGTCGAAGCCCAGCTCGAAGCGGCGCGCGCGAATCGCGTAGGCGGCGAGGTTGCTGTTGCGTTCGAGGCCGAACACGAAACTGCCCGTCAGGTAGTCCTTCACGTCCTGCAGCTCCTGGGCCGATGGCACTTCGCTGCGGATGCGCTCGATCTCGGCGAGGAAGCCGTCGATCGCCTTCTGGCGGTGCTCGGGCGACGTGCCGATGTAGGCCGTGAACGTGCCCGACTCTTCGCCCGCACTGGCCGTGATGCCCGCACTCACGGCGTAGCAGAGGCCCTGCTCGTCGCGCAGCTTGCGCGAACACCGCGACGTGAAGCCTGGACCCGTGCCGAGGATGTGGTCCATGACCGAGAGCACATAGAAGTCCGGGTGCGTGCGCTTGATGCCGAGATGACCGAGATAGACGTGCACCTGTTCGCGCGCCATCGGAATGTGCGCGTCGCGTCCGCTCGCGGCGAGGTCGAGAGCAGGCGACGACACGTGCTTCTGCGCCTTGCCGCGAAACTTTCCGAACGCCTTCTCGAGGCGATCCAGTGTGCGCTCCGGTTCTTCAGGTCCGGCGGCGGCGATGTAGCCATCCGCGGGCCGGAACCAGGTGGCGTGATACTCGCGCAGGTCCTTGGGCTTCAGCCTGGCGACACTGTGCTTCGTGCCCTGCGTCGGCCGGCCGAGCGGATGATCGCCGTAGACCTCCTTGCGAAAGCGGCGGGCCGCGACGGCGCGCGGATCGTCGTCCTCGGCCTTGATCTCGGTCGCCACCTCGGCCTGCACGCGCCGGACCTCGCGGCCTGGGAACTCGGGCTCGAGCACCATCTCGCGCAGCAACGCCGTGGCTTCCTTCTGCGACGTGGCCGGGCACATCACGACGCCGCCACGATGATTGCCGTCGAGCATGGCGCCGACCCCTTCGGCCGCCGCCGCGAGCTCGAGGGCTTCGTAGTGCTTCGTGCCTTCGTCCAGACACGCGCCGACGAGGTTGGCGAGCCCCGACTTGTCCGCGGGTTCGTCGCCGGGGCGGACTTCGAGCGACACCACGCAGGCGTAGGTCTGCACGCGCGGGTTGTGCACCGCCAGCAAGGTGAGACCGGTGTCGAGCTGGCGCTCGGCGATCGACAGACGAATGGTATCGCTCATGCGCGCTTGCCTGCCTGCTTGGCCTTGCCTCTCGTCCGCTTGCCGGCGCCCTTCGCTGGTCCGACACTGGCCGCTTCCTTCTTCGCCTTCGTCTGGGTCGGCTTGCCCACGCGTCCCCCGGGCACGGCCCAGACGACGGCGGCACGGCGCCAATCGAGGTACTTCGCGCCGACCGCACGCAGCTCCTTCTGGGTCAGCGCGTCGTAGGTCGGCAACACGGTCGCGAGCGTGCGATAGCCGTCCGGCGTGCCCGCTTCGAAACGCGCGAGCTTCATCGCCAGATCGAGCACCGACTCGTCCTGGAACAGGAACGACGCGCGGATCTGGCTCTTGATGCGCTGCAGGTCCTGCTTGCCGACGCCTTGCACGAGCTGCTTCTCGATCTCTTCGCGCACGGCCGCTTCGACCTTCTGGCGGGAAGACTCTTCGCGCAGTTCGCACAACACGAACAGGGCACCTGGATCCTGCCGCGTCTCGTTCATCACGCTGACTTCGGTGACCAGTTCGTCTTCGACGACGAGCCGCTTGTAGAGCCGGCTGTTCTTGCTGTTGCCGAGATCGTGGGCAATCACGTCGAGCGCGTAGTCGTCGCGCTCGCCCATGCGGCAGGTCGGGAAGCCGATGCAGAGACGCGTGACCGAGTGCGGCGTGCGCAGCTCGGCGCGGCGCTCGCCCTGTGGCGCCGGCTCGGCGAGCGGCTCCGTGCGTTCGGCGGCGCGCGGCAGCCCACCGAACAGGTCGCGGATGCGCTGCGCAGTCCGCACCTTGTCGATGGCACCGACGACGACGAGGAACGCGCGGTTGGGCCCGTAGTGCCGTTCGTAGTAGTCGCGCATCTGCCGTGCCGAGAGCCGCTCCAGCTCCTGCCGGTAGCCGATCACGGGATGGTGGTACGGATGGACCTGATAGAGCAGCGACTCGGTGGCCTGGTAGAGCGGCCGCCACGGGTCGTCTTCCCCCATCGCGAGTTCCTCGAGCACGACGTTCTTCTCGCTCGCGAACTCGAGCGGGTCGAGCAGGCACCCGCGCATGCGGCTCGCTTCGATCTCGAGCACGGTCTCCCAGCGATCGGCCGCCATCGCAAAGTAGTAGGCCGTGCTGTCGTTGTCTGTGAAGGCGTTGTTGCTGCCGCCCATCTTGCTCGTCTGGAGGTCGATCTGCCCCTTCGCGAAGCGGTCGGTGCCCTTGAACATCATGTGTTCGAGGAAGTGCGACACGCCGGTCTCGCCGGTGTGTTCGTCGCGCGCGCCGATGCGATACCACAGCAACGAGGCGACCACGGGCAGGGGACCGCGCTCGACCAGCAGCGCCTTGAAGCCGTTGTCGAGTTCGACGATCTCGACGTCGGGCAGCATCGTCATCTCGGTCATGTTCAGTTCTTTCCGAAGTCGGCCCGGTCGGGGCCAGTTCTGTCGGGGCCGGCTCGGTTGGGTGCGTCGGTCCGGCGCGCGATCTCGCGCAGGCGCTGCACTTCGTTCGGCTGCAGGAAGCGCCACGCGCCGTCGCTGAGTCCGTGCAGGGTGAGGTCGCCGATGCGCACGCGCTTCAGCGAGATCACGGAATGGCCGAGCTTGGCGAACACGCGGCGGATCTCGCGGTTCTTGCCCTCGCGCAGCGTCACCTTCATATAGGTGCGGTCCTTGCCTGTGCGCTCGACCTTGACGTTCATGCCGGTCGTGGGTCCCTCGGACAACCACACGCCACCGCGCGCCTTGTCGACGTCGCGCTGCTCGATGCGGCCGCGCACGAGCACCGCGTAGAGCTTGGGTACGCCGTAGCGCGGGTGCGTCATCTCGAGCGCGAACGAGCCGTCGTTGGTCAGCAGGATGAGGCCTTCGCTGTCCAGGTCGAGGCGGCCGACCGTGAACAAGCGACCGCGCACCTGCGGCAGGCAGTCGATGACGCGCTTCTTCTGCTCGTGGCGCGCATTCGTGCAGACGACGCCGGCCGGCTTGTTGAACAACACGTAGACGGGCCGCTCGGGCAGCACGCGGTTGCCGTCGAAGCGCACGTCGTCCTGCTGCGGATCGACGCGCACGCCGAGCTCGGTGACGAGTTCGCCGTTGACCTCGATGCGGCCGCCGGCGATGAGGCCGTCGGCGGCGCGGCGGCTGCAGACGCCGCTCATGGCGAGGAAGTGGTTGAGGCGGACCCTGCCGTCCTTGCTGGTGGGGCCGAGCGACTTCGCCGGCGTGACGACGAGTCCCTGCGCACGCCGCTTGCTGCCGCGCATGGTCGGCCGACGGCCGTCGAAGCCTCGTCCCGCCTGGCCGGGCCGCGGCCCGCGGTCCCTGGCGCGGTCACCGCCGCGTCCACTGCGACCACCACCGTCGCTGCCCCCGCGTCCGCGTTGCAGTCGCTGGCCGGGCTTCCTGTCTTCATGACGCTTCGCCATCACCGTTCTCCAGGATCGGAAACCACCACGTCGAGTCGACCGATCGGCGACAGGAAGACGTCGTCCACGCAGGCCGGCACCAACACGGTGTCGCCTGCGACCAGCGGCAGCGGCGCATCGGCCCCGCCCGAATGCCATCCCAACATGCCGCGTCCGGCGATCACCGTCACCGCCGCGAACCTCTGGTTCGTCGGCAGCGTGAACGGGCGCTGCAGCTCGTAGCGCCGCACGCGAAAGCGGTCCGTCGCGAGGAGCAGCGTGCCACCATCGGGCAGCGCAACCGGTTGCACCACGGGTCGATCGGCCGCGGCAGCGCCCGGTTCGTCGACGCACATGACCGCCAGCGCCTTCTGCACGCTCACCTCACGCCCCCGACCCCAGTCGTAGAGGCGATAGGTCAGATCGCTGTTCTGCTGCACCTCGAAGGCGACCACGTCGGGGCCGATCGCGTGCACGGTGCCCGGTGGCATGTGGATCGTGTCACCCGCTCGCGGCGTGAACGCCCACAGCATCGACTCGACGGCCGCCGTATGGGCTTGCGCAGAGAACCGGGCGCGGTCGACGCCGGGCCGCAGGCCGCGGATCATGCGTGCGTTCGGCCCGGCATGCAGCACGA
>JAYUCN010000380.1:0-1950 GCA_043740335.1 Planctomycetota bacterium | reverse complement strand
GTCGTCGTCGCCGAACACCGCGTCGGCGTTGATCGTGTTGCAGCGCACGCCGAACTCGGCGAACTCGAGGGCGGCGATGCGCGCGAGTTGCAGCACTGCGGCCTTGCTCGCCGAGTAGGCGCCGAAGCCCGCCCCCGGCGCGAACGTGTTCTTGCTCGCCTGCACGACAATGCTGCCGCCGGTGCCCTGCGCGCGCAGGATTGCCGCGGCCTCCTTCAACACGAGCATCGTGCCCGTCGTGTTGACCTCCAGCACGCGCGCGAAGCGGGCGGGGTCCATCGACTCCAGCCTGCTGACATGCGCGATGCCCGCGTTGGGGACCACGCAGTCCACACCACCGAACGTCAGCACGCACTCTGCGAACATGGCGGCGACGGCGACGGCATCGCAGAGGTCGGCGCCGCTGGTGGCCAGCTGGCCGCGGTAGCGCACGAAGCGTTCGGACAACGCGACGAGGCGATCGCAATCGATGTCGGTCGCAAACACGCAGGCCCCGTGCTCCAGCAGCGCTTCGACGATGCCGCCGCCGATCGCGCCCGCGGCCCCCGTCACGAGGGCGACCTGGCCGTGCAACAACGGTTCTGAAACAGTGCCGAGCTTCTGGAGCTCGAGCGGCCAGTACTCCATCTCGGCGAGTTCGGCGTCCGCGAGCGGCTCGAACCGATCGAGGGCGTGGGCGTCCGCCTTCACGCGCAGCGTGTGTTCGGCGATGTCGGCGGCGATGCGCGCTGCCTTGTGGCAACCCTGCAACGCCACCAGCCCGACTCCCTCGATGACGACGACATTCGGCGTCGGCCGCAGCATGCGAGCTGGCGCGAGACGTTTCGCGCACGCCTCGAAGTACCGCTGGTAGCGGGCGACGTAGTTCGCCACCTCGCTCCGGCACAAGGACCCGTCGACTGCCTCCTCTCGCGACAGGAACAGGTAGGGACCCTTGGTGCGAATCACGTGGTCGGGCGTGATCGGGTTGCTCGCGCACAAGGCGCGTGCACTGCCATGCGCCGCAAACGAGGCGAGCTCGTCGCTCGTGCGCGATGCCGCGATCACGCGCTGCCACGACGGCCCGAACGGTGTGTCGACCGCGACGGCAAGCGCGCCGCGCAGCACGGGCAGCGCCCGCTCCAGCAAGGTGCTTCGCGCAGCGGCCGACAACGGCGCCGGTTCGCCGCCCAACATCGCGGCCCGCCCACCGATGGCCCGCGCGATGTAGCGCTCGGCGCGATCGACGAGTTCGATGGTGCGTTCGTAGCTCGCGCGCGCATCGTCGCCGAAGGTGAACAGCCCGTGTTTGGCGAGCACGATGCCGCGGCAGTGCTTGCTCCGTTCGAAGGCGGCGGCCACGGCCTTGGCGAGCGGGAAGCCGGGCATGATCCACGGCAGCACCACGACGTCGTCACCGAGCGCCTGCTGCACGTGCAACTGTGGGTCGGGCTGGTCGGTCAGCACGAGCATCGCGTTGGCGTGCGTGTGGTCGACGAAGCTGTGGGGCAGGAACGCATGCAGAAGCGTCTCCACCGAGGGATTCGGGGCGCGGCTGTCGAGCAGAGCGCCGCGCACGGCGTCGACCATGGCCTGATCGGACAAACGTTCCAGTTGTCGCAGTTCGCGCAGCGGCTGCAGGCGCACGGCCGGCATTCCCGCCGGTTCGACACAGGCCAGGTCGCTGCCACTGCCCTTCACGCACAGTACCTCGACCGGGCGACCGAGCAGGTCGGTGCACTTCGTCTTGACCGAGGTGTTGCCACCACCGTGCAGCACGAGCGTGCCTTCGCGGCCGATCAGGCGCGACGTGTAGACCCGCAATGCCAACGCCTCGCCGTGGGCTTCGTAGCGGCGGCAGCAGTCTCGGGCGTCGTCCTCGTTCCAACGGCTCTGCATGGGCAACCTCGGCGACGGGCAGCGAAGGTTGCGCACGGTAGCAGAGGCGCGCCCTGGCGCGCAGTCTCCAAG
>JAYUCN010000379.1:0-4833 GCA_043740335.1 Planctomycetota bacterium | reverse complement strand
CGCCCGTAAGCGTCGTGGAGGCCGCGGCGGTCCCTATCGACATTGAACCCTTCCTATTGCAGGACCACGATGATGCCGACGACTCCTGAGTCCCGCGCTGCAACCAAGGCGCTTGGCGAGCCGGCACTCATCTTCCGGTTCGGCCAACGGGCCGTCGATCCTCGTGATGGGTTGTCACTCTTCGGGCCGGTAGACTACGGCGAACCATCGCAGCCAAAGAGCATCAGGTACGCGGCAGTCGGTACAGGCCCTGGCTTGGAGCTGCTCCAACAGTGGATGCCCGCTATGTCGAGGGCGTGGGTGGCGGCTCCGGGCGATCACCACAGGATATGGCCAATCTACCCCGGCTTTGAGGCCGCGTTTGGTTCAGTACTCCACGAGGACGCGGCGTGGAAGCACGTCGTGTCGAGCGACGAGCTTGATGCAGCATCTCGCATGGGAGTGGATCCCATCCTGAGCAAGTCGACGTCCGATGCCCCCAGGGCAGGTAGCCCTCGGATTGACAGACACAAAGTGTTGTAGATAAATAGCTTGTACAAGGACGCGCCCCTCCATATCTGGACCGGGGTGAAAAAGACCAACCCAGTAGGGAGGGGCGCAGTCGCAGCCCCCATCGTGATCGAGGTGCCACCGGAACTCAAGAGCATGGTGAAGCCACTGCAGGCGCTGCTCGCCGACGCCGCGAAGCTGGTGAAGGCCGGTCGCGGAGGGCAGGCCGTCGACTACGCCGCGGTCGAGCGGCAGGTCGCGGTGCTGACGAACAATGTCGAGCGCGCCACGCATCAAGACATCCTCGGGTCGATCGAGATCGACGCGCCGCGGATTCGCGCTGGCGGGAAGGCCTACGTGAAGGTCGGGCAGGAGGAAAGCAGCTTCTACACGATGACCGGACCGATCACTCTGAATCGCGCCTTGTACCGTGAAGTCGGTGTCCGCAACGGCAAGACGATCGACGTGATCAGTCTGCGCACTGGCGCGATCGGCCACGGTTGGTTGCCCGAGACCGCTCAGGCGATGGCGTTCCTGGTGCAGCAGGTCACATCTCGGGAGGCGGCAGCCTCGGCGAAGAAGCTCGGCAGACTGCCGTACTCGCGATCGAGCTTCGAGGACGTGACCCATGCGGTCGGCGAACACTGGGAGTCCGTCCATGTCGACATCGAGGACCAGCTGATCACTGCACTCGAGATCCCTGCCGAGACGCGTGCGATCAGCGTCGCCATCGATCGGGTCAGCGTGCCGATGGAGGAGCCAGCGCCGCGGCCAGTAGGACGCCCGCGCAAGGATGCGCCGAAGAACCCGATCACGCGGCCGTACCGCATGGCATTCGTCGGCGCACTCACCCTGCACGACGGCAGAGGCAAGGCCGTGCACAGCATCCGTTACGGATGCATGCCCGCAGGCGATCCGACGATGCTCTGCACTGGAATGGCGAACGACCTCTATCGACTTCTTCAAGCAAGACCCGACTTGAAGCTCGTTCGCCTGGCGGACGGAGCACACGAGATGTGGAACCTGCTTGGGGACGAGACTTTTGCGCCGGAGGTGCTCGGGACCTTCGTCGACCTCGTCGACTTCTGGCATCTGATCGAGAAGCTGTCGCCAGCGGCGAAGGTACTCCATGGCGAAGGGCCGCATCGGACCACGCTCCGCCGCTGGCGAATCGCGCTTCGCCGCAGGTCCAGCGGAGCAGCGGAGATCCTGGCGGAGTTGCGCGCTTCCAACCGTGAACACGTCAAGGTGAATGACAAGCAACCCGTCCACGAGGCGATCACCTACATCGAGAACCACGGGCACCGCATGAACTACGCCGCCGCTCGCCGCAAGCACCTGCCCATCGGCAGCGGCAGTGCCGAAGCTACCTGCAAGACACTCTTCCAAGTCCGCTTCAAGCGCGCTGGATCGCGATGGAAGCACGAGACCGGTGAACACATCGTCAAGCTCCGCGCCCTCGCGCTCAGTGATCGCTGGGATGGTGCCATGACCATGTTTCACGAAACCCGTCGCTGCTCGGTCAGGAAGGCCGCATGAGCGAGTTGCTCAGGATAAGAGCCACTCCCCTTCGTCGTGCACCCCTGGGGAGGCGCGGTCATCGATCGGTCGCCGCCTCTCGGCCGTGAGACCTGGTTCTGGTCTGCCCGCGTCGGTTCACCGTTGGTCGAAGGCTGGGGCAACCTCGTGCAGGGTTTCCGCTTCGACCCCTCGACGTGGGATGTCCGGGGCATCTGGGCCTCGAGTGGTCAGTTCAACGCCAACAACAGCGGCAAGTGTGCCTACCACGAGATGCGCGCCTTCGTGACCCACACCGCGGTCTTGTCTCAGCAAGCGATTCGTGCCGTCGAGTTGCAGTCAGGGGATCTGGCATTGGTGCTAGGGTGCCCCGGAGGGCGGATCCGGGTCATACAGCCCGGGGGCATGCGGATCGACAACAACGCCTATCACGACATCGGCACTCTTGACAGCACGTCCTACGATCTGGGTCTCGGCTGCAGCGCGCTGGCCGTTCGAGCAGAAGCAAATGGGTGGCTGACGATCTGGTGTGGCACGACCTACGGGCCGTGCGTGCAACCATTCGAGTACACGAATCCGCAGGGCCTGCTGCACGATGACGAGGTGGCGACTGGCGCCGTGCACAGGCTGACCTGGATACCGGGTTCAGGGTTCTCAAACGTCCCGGTCACGAAGCAACTCTACAAGAGCACCGCGCTACCACGCGGCGGGTACGGGGTCGTCGGACTGACGGTTGCTGATCTCCTGCCTGCTCCAGGCGACGAGGTGATCGTGGGCACGCTCGCCGGAGACATCATCGTGCTCAACGAGGGCCTGACCACCGTGCTCTGGCGCGGGCATGTGCCGGGTGCAGCCGGGTTCTACAACTCGATCCACGTCGAAAACCTCGATGGCGATCCTTTCCCAGAACTCTACGTCTCGGGGTCCTTTGGTATCTGGCGCTTCACTCTTCCAGGAGAATGATCATGCCAACACGGTTCATGTCATACCTTGCGTTGGGGTCTTCCTTGTCGTGCTGCTTGCCAGCCCAGCAGATCTGGCGGGTCGAGTGTGCGGGTGGCCCCGGCGTCGACTTCACCGATCTTCCGCAGGCCGTCGCGGCGGCATCTCCGGGGGACGAGATCTGGGTCTACCGTGACTACTCACACCCGTGTCCTGGCTGGGTGGGATACACGGCACCAAATATCGACAAGCCGCTTCGGATCGTCGGTTTCTCATCAAATCCTTGGTTGCCTGGGGTCAACATGCGTGGGCTTGTGACCGTCACGGCTATCCCCGCAGGAAGCTGTGTCATCTTGAGCAACCTACTGTTCGCTCACGGCGGAACCCTGACGATCGACCCGATCGGCATCGAGGCAACCAACTGCCTTGGTGACGTCATCATCGAGGGGGCTTTACTGCAGTCATCGGGCATCGTGGGCGCGACCATGCAATTCCAGAGCTGCGCCAACGTGATCCTTCGAGGCTGCATGTTCCATATCTCGGGCGCGCCTGTCAGTGCAGTGGATTCTTCCGTGCTGGTCACGAACACTCTGATCAACCACGAGGCCCCTTGGTTTCCGGGCACCATGTTCTCGCCGACGCAGACTGCCGAGGGCCTGCGCCTGACCAACTCGACCGCCACGATCATCACCTCGCTCGTCTGGGGCTCGGGCGTCATCAACCTGCCTCCGCTCTCGCAGTGGCAAGCCCGTTCCGCGGTCATGCTCGACAACAGCACCCTCGAAGTCGGTCCGGGCACATTCCTGATCGTCGGCCCTTTCAGCCCCATTTTCGGCAACCCCGACAGCTACCGCACATTCGGCAGCGGCATCGCCACCGTCTACCAAGACCCGCGCGCGTTCATCGATCATGTGCCCTACATCACGAACGGCCCACCGCCGATCCCGCGCGACCTGCACGCGACGATGCACAACCAGATCGGCGCCAACGCATCGTTCGATCTGATCGTCGCGGGCCCTCCCGCCGGCTACGCCGTGCTCGCGGTCGGCAACTACAGCTCGCCACCGCTGCCGACATCGCTCGGCCCGCTGTGGCTCGATCCCGCGACGATCACCGTCATCGGCTGCAACCTGCTCGATCCGGTCCAGGGCTTGCACAACTCAACACTGTTCTGCCCGGCCGGCGTGCCGGTCGGCTACGCGTTCGCGCTGCAGTCGGTCGTGCTGGCGCCGAACGGCACCATGTCGCTGACGATCCCGTCGCCGGTCGTCGTCGGCTGGCAACTGGGCCTGGCGCCGTAGGGCAACCTTTCGGCCAGCAAGCTATTGCGCCGAGCGTTCCGACCTCGGTATCCTGCTCCCCCCAATCCAACCACAAGTTGCCCTAGAGGCCGACCGCGCCGCTGGAAACCCTGTTCTGGCACGCTGGTTCTGAACACACGCAAGGACGCAGGGATGACGATCGCCGCTGAAACGAGAAGACAGATCATTGTCGAGAACAAGCGCCACGAAAACGACAGCGGCTCGCCGGAAGTGCAGATCGCGGTCCTGACGGCGGAGATCGTGGATCTGACGGAACACATGCATCGCCACCCCAAGGACTACCACAGTCGTCACGGGTTGCTGCTCAAGGTCAACCGGCGCAACAAGCTCGGCGCATACCTGCGCCGCGTCGATTCCGCCAAGTTCGCAAAGCTCGCCGAGAAACTCGGCTTGCGCAAGTAGTGCGCGTCGTGCGCCGACACTTCGTCGGCGGCCGCGCAATGTCCGGACGGCCGCCGTGCGCGGTCGGGACCGGAGGCGGGTTCACCCGCCACCGCACCGTCGGCCTGGGCCCCACGTAGGGGCAGCCTGCGGTGCGCAGACGAGAGGCAGTCGAGAGGCA
>JAYUCN010000378.1:0-4844 GCA_043740335.1 Planctomycetota bacterium | reverse complement strand
GCCATTCCACCGCGCGATGTGGTTCGCAGTCACGCCACCCGCATTGGTGAATTGGCCACCCGCCACCAGGTCCCCGTTCGCCAATGTCGTCAGGGAGTAGACGTACGTGAAGATTGTTGACCCGCTCATCCCCAGACCAAGTGCCGACCAGCTCGCGCCATCCCAACGCGCGATGTGGTTCGCATTCACGCCCCCAGCAGTCGTGAAATCACCACCCGCCATGAGGTCACCGTTCGCCAGCATCGTCAGGGAGCGCACCCAGCTACCCATCCCCGAACCCAGCGCCGACCAGTTGGTGCCATCCCAACGCGCAATGTGATTGGCACTCACGCCCCCAGCAGTCGTGAAACCACCACCCGCCACGACGTCCCCGTTCGTCAGTGTCGTCAGGGCAAACACGGAATAGTCCACCCCCGTACCCAGCGCCGACCAAGTCGTGCCATCCCAGCGCGCGATGAAGGCACCCACTCCCGGCGCTGTAGTGAAGCTACCACCCGCCACCAGGTCCCCGTTCGGCAGCGTCGTCAGCGCGAACACGTAGCCAGCGAAGGCGCCAGTGGGGCCCAAACCCAGCGCCGACCAGCTCGCACCATCCCAGCGGGCGAGCCAGTTGGCACTCACACCACCCGCCGTGGTGAAGCCACCACCCGCCACGAGATCCCCGTTCGCCAATGTCGTCAGGGAGTACACGCCGGGACCGTTGGCACTACCGCCGCCCATCCCCGAACCCAGCGCCGACCAGCTCGCACCATTCCAGCGCGCGATGTTGTTGGCGCTCACACCACCCGCACTGATGAAGGTACCACCCGCCACGAGGTCCCCGTTCGGCAGCGTCGTCAGGGCGTTCACAGACATGTTGGGGATGCCGCCCATCACCGTACCCAGCATCCCCGAACCCAGCGCCGACCATGCACCGGACGCCGGGTCGTAGGTGGCGATCCCGTTCGCCTGCACCGTGCCCACGATGTGGAAGCTGCCGCCAACGACCAACACGGGCGGCAACGGACCAACGCCATCACGGTCCCACATCGTGGTCGCATGGACCTGCCCGTCGGTGCCCGGCAAACCCTGGCCCGGCAGCCACTGCGTCGAGCATTGGCCGGCGGCGCGCGTCACCAAAGCGCCGACGACCAACAGGAAGAGGTGCAGCGAGAAGCCGCACGAGAGCTGCGAGGGACGCAAGGTCATGGAGCACCTACGAGGTTGGCGACTTCCGCAATGCACACTGCTGCAATACGCAGGAGACTAGAAGAGCGCCGCGGACCTGCCCAGCCCCTGCACAACTTCGGACGCGCGTCGTTCAGAAAGTGCCGATCGTCAGCGTGAGGCGGTTCGTACTCGTGAGCGCCGTGATGTTGCCGAGCGCGTCGAGTTCGACGGGCACGACCTGCTAGTGCAGGACCTGGCTAGCGAGCACCACCGTGTTCGGGATGGCGATCTGCGTGTGCAGGCTTCCAGCAGTCGGCAGATGGAGATCGAGCAGGTCGGGGCTCACGAGCAGCGTGCAACCCGGGACACCCGGCAGCAGGATCGTCGACAGGGGAATCGACGTGGTGCTCAGCCCATGCACACGGACCGCGAACGCAATTGGCGGCATGCCAGTCGCCACGGAACGGAACGTCGAGCCCGTCCACGGCAGTGTCGTTGCCGTCAGCACCGTGATTCCCCCCGAGCCGATGCAGCCCATGCCGGAACTGACCGCGGTGGCAGGACAGGTCGTCGCGAGCTGCGCGAGGTAGTGGGATATGAGGCATGCATGTAGTCCGCGAAGGTATTGGTGAACGCCGCGGACCTGCCCAGCCCCCGTGCAACTTCGGCCAATCGGCGTTCAAGAAGTGCTGATCGTCAGCGTGTGTCGGTTCGTGCTCGCGAGCGTCGTGATGTTGCCCAGGTGGGGGCGTGGGAAGCCGCCAGGCCTGAGACCCAGACGTCGAGGAATCGTGGCGGGCTCCGATTCGCGGCGTCGCCTCGACGAGTGCCATGAACGACTTCCCATCCAGCCGGCCCTTGCGCCACCGCGTCACGTCCTCCCTCGTGTTGGCGACCGCGCTCGCGGGTGCCGCCATCCACCTCGCCGCCCCAATCTCCGCCCAATCGCTGGTCCGCGACTTCTCGACCGTCGCCATTGACCATTCCAGCAACCCGCAGCCGTTCACCGTGATCGGCGACGCGACCGGAGACGAACCATGGACAGCGCCACTGCAACCGACCGGTGTCGCATCGACTCATGCCCATGGCGATGCGTTGTGCGCCGGCACCTTCGGCCTGGCCCCATCGGCCAGCGCGAACGGCCTGCCGCAGCATGGCAACGCCGCGTTTGCGATCGACCTCGGCAACGCGCGCGCCGCGTCGCTGGCCGTGTTGGCCCTGAGCCTCGCCCCCGCCGACCTGCCACTCGACACCTGCCGCGTACTCGTGCTGCCGCCGATCGTGATGGCCGGCGCCCTCGTGACCGATGCGGTCGGGTTCTGCCGCACGCCGTTCCCGATCCCGGCGAACACTGGCCTGATCGGATTCGCAGCGTATTGCCAGTACGCCGTGTTGGACCCCAGCGGGCCACTGCTCGGCGCCTTCGCTGCCAGCAATGGCATCGCCGTGCTGGTCGGCTCGTGATGCGAGCCTGCCGAGGCACCGTCCCCGGCCGGCCGTACGTTCGCTGGCAGAAGGACCGGGTAGGCTACGGGCCCATGGCGATTCCCGAGCCGGGCTCCGATGCGCACTACGGACAACCGGGCGACGAGCTCTTCGCCGCGGCCGCCGCCGATCTGCACGACATCGCCGCGCGGTTGCTGCGCGGTGAACGCAAGGGCCACACGCTGCAACCGACCGCACTGCTGCACGAAGCGTGGCTGCGGCTCGGCGACGTGAGAAAGCCATGGCTCGATCGCACGCATTTCGTGCGCGCGGCGGCCGGCACCATGCGGCGGATCCTCGTCGACCACGCACGCGCCAGGCTGCGCGACAAGCGCAGCGCTGGCGGCGAACGCGTGACGTTGGCGCCCGAACTGCTCGAGTCCGGCAGCGGTCCGAGCGACCTGCTCGCCGTCGACGACGTGCTGCAGCGGCTCGCCGGCATCGACCCCGAGCTCGTGCGCATCGTCGAACTGCGCGTGTTCGGCGGCCTGTCGCATCCGGAGATCGCTCTGGCGCTCGACAGCTCGCTGCGCACGGTCGAACGCGGCTGGCGATTGGCGCGCGCCTACCTGCGGCGCGAACTGGGGGACGGCCATGCAAGCTGAACGCTTCGCCAGGCTGAGGCGGCTGTTCGAGACGGCCCTCGATCTGCAACCCGACCATCGCGAGTCGTTCGTGCGGCGCGAGACCGACGGCGACCAGGCGCTCGGCGACGAACTGATCGCGCTGCTCGCCGCCGACACCGACGACGGAAGGCCGATGCCCGTGGTCGATGCGGCCCCCGGTGCGCTGTGGACCGGCGACGACTTCGCCGGTCGCACCATCGCCGGCTTCACCGTGCTGCGCCGCATCGGGGCCGGCGGCATGGGCACCGTCTACGAAGCGCAGCAGCATCGCCCCAACCGCCGCGTCGCCTGGAAGACGCTGGCGGTGGCGTTCCCGAGCGAACGCGCGCAACGCCGCTTCGAGGACGAGATCGACATCCTGGCGCGTCTCCGCCATCCCGGCATCGCGCAAGTGCTCGAGGTCGGCACCTGCCGCGAAGGCACCTTCGAGCGCCCGTGGTTCGCCATGGAGCTGGTCGAGGAACCGCGACCGATCGACGCCTACGCGCGCGAGCAGAACCTCGACGTCCAGAGCAAGGTCGCCTTGTTCCGCGCCGTCTGTGAAGCGGTGCACTTCGCGCACCAACGCGGCGTGCTGCATCGCGACTTGAAGCCGGCGAACGTGCTCGTCGACCGGCACGGGCAGGCCAAGGTCATCGATTTCGGCATCGCTCGCCTGCTCGACACCGACGAGCGGCACAGCCACACGCGCACTGGAGAGATGGTCGGCACGCTGGCCTACATGAGCCCCGAGCGGCTCGAACGGCACGGCCACGCCGACGATGTGGGCGCCGACGTCTACGCGCTCGGCGTGCTGCTCTACGAACTGCTGGCCGGCCGCCCGGCGTTCGCACTCGAGGGCATGGCACCGGCACAGGCCATCGACGTACTGCGCGCCGGTGATCCCGCACCGCCGTCGCGCTTCGATGCGCACGTTCCCCGCGAGCTCGACTGGATCACGCGGAAGGCGATGGCACGTGAGTGCACGCAGCGCTACGCGACCGTCGCCGAACTGATCGCCGATCTCGATCGCCATCACCGCAACGAACCCGTGCTCGCCGGTTCGCCGAGCACCGCCTACCGTCTGCGCAAACTGGCCTGGCGCCATCGTGTCGCGCTCTCGATGGCAGCGACGGTGTTCCTCGCTTCGACAGTCGGACTCGTGGTCGCAGCGATGGGCTGGAGCCGCGTCGCCGCGGCCGAACGCCGCACGCGGCAGGAATCCGACACTCTGGCCGCGGTCAACCACTTCCAGGAACGCATCCTGCGCGGCGCCTACAGCGAAGCGAAGGGTCGCGACGTGCGCCTCGCCGACGTCGTCGACGCCGCGGCGAAAGACCTCGCCGAGCAGCAGCCGCCGTCGCCACCGATCGAGGTCGCGCTGCGCAACGCGATCGGCAGTTCGTACATGGGCCTCGGCATGCTCCCGGAAGCCGAGCAGCACTTCCTGGCCGGTCGCGCGATCGCCGACGAGCACGGCATCCCGGCCAGCGAGAGTACGAGGATCGCGATCGGCAACAACCTGGGCATCTGCTACGAAGAACTGGGCAAGCTCGAGCTCGCGGCAACAGAGCTGTCCGTTTCGCTGCAAGCCCGCATTGCCAA
>JAYUCN010000377.1:0-1960 GCA_043740335.1 Planctomycetota bacterium | reverse complement strand
CCATGCGAGCAACTTCGAAGTGGGCGGCCCGCTTCTTCGATGCGCTCGCGTACCCCTGACCGAGAACCCAACAGAGCATTCGATCTCTTGATCGTCGCAGGATGAGACGGCCGCCCCTGCCCCCCTGAGTGCCACGGCATCGTCGCGTGCTGGCACCGGCGCCGTGCCGTGCCGGGCTTGCTCAAGCACGCCGCGTACCCGCGTCGATCGCACCCACGGAAACCACCGTGCTGCAACATCTGACGATCTCTGGCCGAGTCGGACTCGGGTGTGGATTCGCCGTCCTGTTGGGCAGCGCGCTGCTCGCGAGTGCGGTCGCCATGCACACCACCGGCGACGGCGCCGCCTGGCGCGCGTTCGTCCAGATCGCCGGCTGCGGGATGCTCATGGCCGCGACCGTGTTCCTGGTCACGCGCTGGCTGCTGCGCCGCGAGATCGCTTCCCTGCATCAACTCGCCGCGGCCATCAACGACATCGAGCTCGATGGCAGCGAGGTCTATCGCAATCTGCCGGCGCGCGGTCCGGCCGAGGTCGAAAGCATCGTCCAAGCCTGGAACGACTTCGCACTGCGCTTCGACATCTTCATGCACGGCTTGCGCAGTTCGACGCTCGACCTGCACGAACGCACCCAGGTCCTGATCACGGGCGGCAGCAACACCGCGGGACGAACGGCGACGACCGCGGCCCTGCAGGAGTTCGACGCGCGCGTGCAGGGCATGTCGGCCACCGTCGATGCCGGCCAGAAGCTCGCGCGCCAGGCCGTGGACCTGACCCACCTCGCCACCAACCGACTCGAGCAGGCGCTTGCTCACATGCAACGCATCGGTGCTTGCATCGCGCAGCTCGAGGCCGCCAGCCGCAGCACGCAGGACGTACTGAAGACCTTCGACGGCGTCGCCTTCCAGGGGAACCTGCTCGCCCTCAACGCCGCCATCGAAGCAGCGCGCGCCGGCGAACACGGCCGCACCTTCGCGGTCGTCGCCGAGGAAGTGCGATCGCTCGCCCGGCGGGGCGCGGACACGGCGCGCAGCCACATCGGCGTCATCACCCAGTCCGTGCGCGCCGCCGAACAGGGCCAGGTACTCGTGCAGCAGTTGCAGACCATGCTCGGCGCGCTCGCGCAGAACCTCCAGGAGATGCAGGCCAACGCGACCGAACTCGGCACGACGTCGGCGACGCAGGTCGAGGAGGTCGCGGCGACCGCCGCCACCAGCGCGCACCTGCTGACCGCCGCCGGTGAGGCCGAGGCCATCAGCGACGAACTGTCGCGCACCGCAACCCTCGTCGCCGAGGCGGCGGCGGCGCTCGGCGGTTGCGCGGGTCCAGCACCCGAGGTCGAGGAGCAGGACGTCGTGGCACTCGGCGAGATGGCACAGACCGTCGGCTAGGAGTCTCGCGCCGAGGAACTGCATCCGGACTGCATTCTGCAGCCGTGCATCTCCGGCGTCGTGGTGGCAACATTCCCGCTCCGCATGTCGAACACCACGCCCGCGGCCCCAAGCGGCATCCAGAATCCCCTCGGCGACGAACTGCGCGGTGCCCGCACCGCCAAGCCATGCGCGCTGGTCATCTTCGGCGCCACGGGCGACCTGACCAAACGCAAGCTCGTGCCGTCGATCATGGGTCTCGCCAAGGACGGCCTCCTGCCACCGGGCTTTGCCACGGTCGGCTTCGCGCGCCGCGCCTGGACCGACGAAGCGTTCCGCACCGAGCTCGCCGACGGCGTGCGCCTGTTCGGTCGCTCGGACACGACGGCGTCGTTCGATGCGCTCGCCGAGTCGTTCACGTTCCACCAGTCCGACTTCGGCGACGCCCAGGGCTATCGCGATCTCAGCAAGAAGCTCGAGCAGATCGACCGCCAGCGCGGCACTGCCGGCAACCGCATCTTCTACCTGGCGACGCCGCCGAGTGCCTACTCGAGCATCCTGCAGAACCTCGCCGCCGCCGGCCTGTCCAAGGA
>JAYUCN010000376.1:0-1963 GCA_043740335.1 Planctomycetota bacterium | reverse complement strand
ACCCTCGTGGGTGGCACCGATGCCGAACGGGACCACGCGCGCCGGACGCTGGGAGGGTGCCTGCGGCTCGAGCCACGGTTCGTCGATCGGGCACGGTTGCAAGCCTTGCTCGCCGAGACCCAGCTCGTCGCCGGCGTGTTCGGCGACAGCGGCAAGACGCAGCGCGTGGTGCCGTGGAAGGTCGTGCACGCGCTGGCGGCGGGGCGCCCCGTGCTGACGGCCGACACGCCCGCAATCTGTCGTTGGCTCGAGGGCAGCGGGGCCGTGTTCCTGGCGCCCGCTGCGGATGTCGACGCCCTGGCGCAGGAACTCGCGCGGCTCGTTGCCGAGCCGCATTTGGTCGCCGCCGCCGCGGCCGTCGCGCGTGCGGCCTACGACCGCAGCTTCTCGACGGCACGCACGGCGGCACGGTGGCTGGCTGTGCTGGAGCAGCTGGAGACCAGCACGCTCGGAGGTGTGGCGTGAACGGTCTCTCCTCCCGGCGCGATGGCGCGACGCGGCGCGTGCGTTGGTTCGCAGTAACCGTGGCGCTGCTGGCCTGCCTCGCCTACGGCACGGCGCTCGCCGGCGACTACGTGTTCGACGACGTGCACTCGATCGCTGCCAACCCGGCCTTGCAGGATCCCATCTCCTGGTGGCGCTTGTGCAGCGATCCGTCGGCGTTCAGTCCCGGCACGGGCGCCATGTACCGTCCGGTGTTGCTGCTGAGCTTCGCGCTCAACCTCGCGATCAGCCCGGCGGCTGCCTCGCTGAAGACCGGCAACGTGCTGCTGCATGCGGCGGTCGCGACATTGCTGTTCGTGTGGTTGCGCGCTCTCTCGCGGCGCACCAAGGCTGCGTTCGTGGTCGCGAGCCTGTTCGCCGTGCATCCGCTCGCATCGGAAGCGATCAACCTCGTTTCCGCGCGCAGCGAAGTGCTGTGCGCGCTCGGTCTACTCGTCGGCCTCTGCTGCCACTGGCATTGGCAGCGCGTGCGTCGCCCACTGTTCATGGGCGGCATGGTCGTGGGCGCATTGCTCGCATGCGGCAGCAAGGAGACCGGCGTGATGCTGCCAGGGCTCATGCTCGCGCAGTCGTTCTGCTTGTCGCACGAACGTTGGCGTCGACGGCACTTGGGCAGGGCGTTCGTCGATGTCGCACCGGTCCTTCTGGTCGTGTTCGTCTACCTCGTGCTGCGCAAGGTCCTGCTCGGGGAAGTGACGGCGACGCTGCTCGGTCGCGCGGGCGAGGAGCCGATGAGTGGCTACGGTCGTTCGCTGCTCGTGCAGCTCGCGACGATGGGCACGCTGTTGCCGAAGGCTCTGCTGCAGATGATCGTGCCGGTCGGGCTGTCGTTCGATCCGCCGGTGGTGTACCGGCACACGTTCGCCGATCCGTGCGTGCTGCTCGGCTGGGGCAGCCTGCTCGGCGTGACGGTGGCGGCGCTGTGGCGAGGGCCCACGGCCGGCCTGCGACGCCTCGGGGTCGCCATCGCGTGGAGCGTGTCGCTGCCGTGGATCGTGATCCCGCTGAACATGCCGATGGCCGAACATCGCCTCTACGGGCCGATGCTCGGCATGGCGCTGCTCACCGTGGCGCTCGCGCCGCGCATGCGTGCCGCCGGCGTGACCACAAGGTTCCCTGTGCTGCGGTCATGGCCGCGACCCGCCTTCGCCGTAGTCGTGCTGTTCGGTATCGCGGCGTCGGCGACACGTTCGCTGCTCTACCGCGACGAGTGCCGCATGTGGCAGCATGAACTCGCGCAGCAGCCGACATCGTTCCGCGCGTGGTGGGGGCTTGGCACGAGTCTGCGGCGAACGGGTGACATCCGTGGCTCGATCGAGCCGCTGGCGCGCGCGCATGTGCTGTGTCGGTCGCACTACGACGTGCTGCGCAACTATGCGGAGTCGCTGATCCTGCTGACCGACGAAGAGGCGGAGCCGTTCCGCGCGATCGTCGTCGCCGACGAACTCGCCGTGCGTGG
>JAYUCN010000375.1:0-1963 GCA_043740335.1 Planctomycetota bacterium | reverse complement strand
CGTCGCCGACGCGGGACCGCTCATCTACTTGAGCGCGATCGGGCAGCTCGAGCTTCTGCGCAGACTGCACGACCGCGTGCTCGTGCCGCGGACCGTGTTCGACGAAGTCGTCGAGAGCGGCACCGGCTTGCCGGGCAGCAAGGAAGTGGCGGCAGCAAGATGGCTCGAGATCCTGTCGGTGGATGCGGGCGACCCAGTCCTGCGCACCTTGCTGTCGGTTCTGGATGCCGGCGAAGCAGCGGCGCTCGCACTGGCCCGGCGCGAGAACGCCGACCTCGTGCTGATCGACGAGCGCCGAGGCCGCGCTGCTGCGCGCCGCCTTGGATTGTCCGTCCAGGGCACGCTCGGCGTACTTGTGCGTGCGAAACGAACTGGTGTCATCGACAAGGTTGAACCGCAGCTCCGGGCGCTGCTCGACGCTGGCTTCTGGATGTCGGACGAGGTAGTCCACCGCACGATCGTGGCGGCTGGAGAGGGTGCGGCGTGAGGGATGCAGCCAAGACGTTGCGCCTCGCGCGCACCGGTCGCGATCCGTTCGTGATGGCCTGAGCCGAGTTCAGGCCGCGTCGTCGCGGCACCACGCAGGCCGACGAGTCCGTTGCTAGACTCAGCTGCACGCCGGCGCCGCAGCATTCATCGGACGTGCGAGGGCGCGCACGTGCGGATCCTCCCGATCCGCTCTATCGTCGCTGCCCCATGGTGACGTCCCCTGGTGCGGCAGCGTTGAGCGAGCACCCGTGGCTGCTCCCCGCGCTTGCCGTCACCAGTCTTGCATTGGCGGTGTGGTCGTTCCTCGGTGCGGGCGACAAGCCGACGTGGGCGTTCGAAGTGCTGCCGCTGACCGCGGTGATGGCGGTGTTCGCGGTGCGTCGGCGCTGGTTCCAGTTCAGCGATCTGAGCTACGTGCTGCTCTTCTGGTTCTTCCTGATCCAGTGCCTCGGTGGTCGCTACACGTTTGCCGCAGTGCCGTTCCCCGCCTGGTTGATGGACCTGCTCTCTCTGGAACGGAACCCCGTCGATCGCATCGGCCACTTCTTCCAGGGCTTCGTACCGGCGATCCTGCTGCGCGAGTGGTTGCTGCGACGGCGGTCGATGGCGCCTGGTGCGACGGTGTTCTGGCTCGTCACCGGGTGCTGCCTTGCGTTCAGCGCCTGCTACGAACTGCTCGAGATGGCGGTAGTGCTGATCTGGTATCCCGATGCGGGGCCCGAATGGCTCGGCACGCAGGGCGACCCGTGGGACGCGCAGTGGGACATGACCATGGCTTTGTCGGGGGCAGTGCTCGCGCAACTGCTGCTGCGGCGCCTGCACGACCGCAGCATCGCGCGCGTCGATGCCTGGTTCGCCACGCGCCGTCGCGTGTGAACGGCCGCTACGGCAGGATCTCGATCGCCAGTGCGGCCGAGTGCACGATCGGCAGCGCGTAGGGCAGTGACACATCGAATGCCAACCACTGGCCCGCGAACTCGGCGCCGACCAGCCCCGGCACGTACGGAATCGGCAGCGCATAGTCGGCGATGCCGGCGGGATTCGCGAACACGAGCGGCGTGATCACGGGCGTCACGTAGAGCTGTGACCCGGGCAGGCCGCCGAGGGCTTCGAGCGGCAACGGCGTGGCGGTGCGGTAACCGAGAGCCAGGATCGCGAACCCACCGGGCAGCAGCCCGCTGCCGCGCACGATGCCACTGCCTTCGCCGATCGTCGGCCAGCCCGTCGGCCACGAGATGCCGATGGTCGTGCCGACACCCGTGCTGGTGCCGAACACGAGCGGCACCTTCTGCGCGAACTTGGTCACCATCGCGTCGCACATCCAACCGTTGTAGGTCGTGTCGAACGCACCCGTGGTCACCGGGTAGTCGAGCGAACCGCCGGTGCCGCAGAAGTACCAATCGCCGTTGGTGCCGACCGCGATCGCGCCGCCGCTCTCGAAGCTGCTGCCGCCGAACAGCGTGCTGTAGATCGG
>JAYUCN010000374.1:0-4861 GCA_043740335.1 Planctomycetota bacterium | reverse complement strand
CAAGAGTGACCTCGACCCGCGATCTCAATGGGCTTCCGTCGGCGGGCGCTAAGCTACTTCCGGAACCGCTGAACCCTCGGGGGCAGAGACACGGCCGGCTGGCGGACTGGAGGGCTCAGGTGTCGATGCGGAGCCGGTTCGTCGCGCCGAACCAGAACGGCGCGCCGCGGGTTGCCGAGCCGTGCTGGACATGGAACACGAGGCCAGGCGGCAGCGTGGGTATGACGAACGACCAGTCGGTGAACTGATTGTTGGGACCGGCGGAACCCGATGGCGTGCCCGTAGCCGCGAACACGATGTTCGACAACACGTCGCACAGTCCCACGTACGGCCCTGGCAACTGCAGTGGCTGCGCCGCTGGTTGGTCACTGACCAGGAACAAGTCGAACCGGCCGAGGCCGATGGCGCGCAGCACCCCCAGGCTCTGCAGCGCGGTCGGGGGGAACGCCGCCAGTTGGTAGTTCGTGTAGAAGACCTGGTTGGTCGGCAACGTGTTCACGGTGCCCGGACACTCGGCCGCGATCGGTGTGGCAGATGGCAACCACTCCTCGATGTGCAGCGAGAGTGTGTAGGCCTGCGGGGAACCACCGCCCGCGTTGGAGTCCGTGATGCGGAGCGAGAGCGGGCCACCGAGAAAGTCCGCGGTCACGTGGTGCCTGCGGATCGTCCCACAACAGACCGAGCTGCTGGTGTCGACCTCGAACGATCCGTCGTTGCCGATGTCGATACGGAAGCCCGAGAACCACGGGCTGTCGCCAAGATGCGCGACCTCGATCTGGACCGCGGCAACCGTCGCCGTCGGCGCCGACACCAACAGCAGCAGGTCCGCTTGCGTCTGTGCCTGCTGAGGAAAGGGAGCCGCGCAATTCGACGAGGCAGTCAGCGTGCAGACACTGCCGCTGTTCACGAGCGCGCATTGGAAGGTGGCCCATGTCGTGCCCACGGGACCGGTGAGGCTCACCGCGGTTGGAAGCAAGCCAGCCGGGTGTGTGACCGAAGCCCCGCTGGTCCCGGAGACGACGATCGGCGTGACGGCAGTCAATGACGCCTGCAGCCCGCCCTGTGACAGGAGGGGCATCGCCAATGCGCCGCCCAACCAGATACTGCTCAGCAATTGCATGACCATCTCCGTTTCGATCGTGTGATTCCGTTTCGTCGGCGCCGCGAGGATCGCGAGGTCGGGGCGGAAACTTCGAGCGCGTGGTCTTCACCATGCGTCGGCAACAAACAGCCTACCATGACCCAGTCGCGACTGGGTGCCGACCGCGCCCCGACGTGTGCCCGCAGTCGCCAGTGATCGGTGGCGCTGCACGTCGTCTTCGCCATGACAACAGCACATCCGCTGTTCGCGGCCCGACCCGGATTGTCGACGAGCGTGGGTTCCTCATGATCGTCCCCGTAGCTCAGCGCTCGACCAACCTGCGTCGTCCCCGGTCGACCTCCCGCCGATGCGAACACCCGTCCTCGCCCTCCTCTTCGTGTTGTCGTCGCTGGCCCCGACCCTCGCCCAAGCCACGAACAACGTGCTGCTCGTCATCGCCGACGATGTCGGGGTCGATGGCATCGGCTGCTACGGACTCGGCGCCGCACCGCCGCCGACGCCGAACATCGACGCCCTGGCGCAGCGCGGCGTGCGCTTCACGAACGCGATCGCGTGCCCGACCTGCTCGCCGACGCGCGCCTCGATCCTGACCGGTCGGCACGGCTTCCGCACGGGCGTCGGTCTCGCGCTGGGCGCCACCGATCCAGGCCTCTCGCCGACCGAAGTGCTGCTGCCCGAGATCCTCGCCCCCGCCGGCATCACCACGGCGCTGTTCGGCAAGTGGCACCTCGGCGTCGACCAAGGCCCGCTGACGCCGACCGCCGAGGGCTTCGGCACGTTCACGGGCGGCCTGCAGGGCGCCGTCAACAACTACTACCTGTGGCCGAAGGTCGAGAACGGCACCACGGCGCTGTCGCCGATCTACTCGACGACGGACATCGTCGACGAAGCGCTCACGTTCCTCGCGAACACGACGACGCCATGGTTCGTGGTCGTGTCGTTCCACGCCGCGCATTCGCCATTTCACGAACCGCCGGCCAACCTGCACACGCAGAACCTCGCCGGTCTGGATCCGAGCGTCACGCCGATTCCGTTCTTCAAGGCGATGATCGAAGCGATGGACACGGAGATCGGGCGTCTGTTCGCCGGCATCGCGCCTGCGACCATGGTCCACACGAACGTCGTCTTGCTCGGCGACAACGGCACCACGGGGGTCGTCGTCGAGCCACCGTTTCTGCCGGGCCACGGCAAGGGCACCGTCTACGAGGGCGGCGTGCGCGTGCCGCTCATCGTCGCCGGTCCCGCCGTCGGTGGTCTGCCGCGCATCGAACCGAACCTCGTGCACGCGGTCGATCTGTTCTCGACAATGGCGGCGATGCAGGGCGTGAATGCGCGTGCGGCGGTGCCGGCCAGCGTGCCGCTCGACGGCGTCGACAGCTCGCCGCTGCTCGCGGCAGCCGCCCAGGCCCCGGTCCGCAGGTTCGCCTACTCGCAGGAGTTCTCGGGGTCGACGGCCATGGGTGCCGCGGGCGACGAGGAGATGGTGCGCAACGGTCAGTTCACGTTGCTTCGCTTCCGCCTCGCGAACGGCAGCACGCGCGAAGAACTCTACGACCTGACCAGCGACCCTTGGGAGACCAACGACCTGCTGCTGCAGCCGCTCACCGTCGCGGCTGGCGAAGCCCATGACTCGCTGTGGCGCGAACTCGCGAAGCTGCGCGGCTACGCCTGGACCAACGCGTACGGCGCCGGCTGCAGTGGCGGCGGTCTCTCGCCCACGCTGCAGTCGCTGACGTCGCCGACCATCGGCGCGACCTTCATGCTGCGCGTGCAGGGACTCAACGCGAGCGTGCTCCTGACCATCGGCGCGCTCGGCTTCCAGAACGAGACGTGGAACGGCGTGCCGCTGCCGGTCGACCTGACGCCCGCGGGCTTCACGAACTGTTCGCTGTGGCTCGACCCCGTGCTGACAGCGGTATTGACGCAGCTGGTGAACGCAGCACCGTGGCCCGTGGCATTGCCCAACGACCCGTCGATCGTCGGCGCCGCGCTGTTCGCGCAGGCGTTCCCGCTCGTGCCGAACGCCAACCCCGCGGGCGTGATCGCGACGGGCGCCATCGAAGCCATCGTCGGCTCGTGACGAACGGATCCGTTCCTGGGCAGCGAGCGCGGCTACACTGCGCCGCTGCACCGATCCTCCGAACGCGCGGCTGACGGCGGCGCGTTCCTTCTCGCCTCACCTCACCGTATGACCAGATCGCTTGCCGGGCTCTCGCTCTTCGCCGCTGCTTCGCTACTGACCGCACAGGGCACCCCGCTGCCGAGCGGCACCAAGGCGCCCGACTTCACGAGTCGCGAT
Source organism: Planctomycetota bacterium (assembly GCA_043740335.1). Taxonomy (GTDB): domain Bacteria; phylum Planctomycetota; class UBA1135; order UBA1135; family UBA2386; genus DASVAL01. Next base: position 1,460 of record JAYUCN010000374.1, on the reverse strand, counting down.
CTCGCCGGCCGCGACGTCAGGCTGTCCGACTTCAAGGACAAGGTCGTCGTGCTCGACTTCTGGGCGACATGGTGCGGGCCGTGCGTGCAGTCGATGCCGCACGTGCAGGAACTCGTCAAGGCGCACCGCGAGGTCGTCGTGCTCGCCGTCTGCACGAGCGACACGCGCTCGAAGTTCACCGACTGGATGGCGAAGAACCAGGCGAACTATCCGGAGCTGCGCTTCACCTGCGAAGTGCACGAGCGCGGCAGCGACGATTTCGACGACCGCGCGTCGCAGAAGCTCTACCAGGTGCAAGGCCTGCCGACCAAGTTCGTCATCGGCCGCGACGGCGTGATCGCGCAGACGATCGTCGGTTGGGACAAGGACGACGTGCGACTCGAAGCCGGACTCGCGCGCGCCGGCATCGCGATCGACGCCGCCGTCGCCGCGAAGGGCGAGGCGCAGATCAAGCAGGCTGCCGACAAAGACGCGCGCGAGGCAGTGGAAGCCGCGGCGCACCCGCGGCCGTCGTTCTTCCCTTCGCTCATGGGCATCCACAGCGGCACGCCGCTGCCGGACTTCGCCCTGGTCGGCCCGGATGGCAAGGAGTTCACGCTGGCGGCTCACAAGGGCCATGCCGTGATCGTCCTGCTGTCGCCGCTGGACAGCCTGCCGCGCGCGCAGCTCCAGGAGATCGCGCAGCGCTACGCGCCGTACGGCGTGCGCACGCTGGCCGCGCTCGCCTTCACCGCGCGCAAGGACTACGAGAGCTGGGCCGAGCGCAACCGCGACAACCAGGCGTTCCAGACCGGCGTCGATCCCGAGGGCCTCTACGAACCGACGGGCGAGCCCGACCAGGCAGCGAAGATGGAACACCACCAGCGGAGCGTGATCGGCAAGCTGTTCGGCACTGGCATGTATCCCGCGATGCCCGCGTTCTTCGTCGTCGACGGCGACGGCAAGGTGCTCGGCTCCTTCCTGCGCGGGCCGAAGATGTTCGAAGGCATCGCCAACCTGTTGCTGCACGGTGGCGTCGCCCTCGAGCCGAAGGACATGCCGGCCGAGGTCGCGCCGGAGAGCGCGTTCGCCAAAGCACCACCGCGCGCGCCCGAGCCCGAGGTCAAGTTGATCGCGGTCGGCAGCAAGGCGCCCGACTTCGTCATGCAGGATCTGGCCGGCAAAGCGATCAAGCTCGCGGACTTCGCCGGCAAGGTGGTCGTGCTCGACTTCTGGGCGACGTGGTGCGGTCCGTGCAAGGCGGCGCTGCCGCACGTGCAGGAGGTCGCCGCGAAGTACAGGGACCAGGGTGTGGTCGTGATCGCCTCGTGCACGAGCGATGAACGTGCGGCGTTCGAGTCGTTCGTGCGCGTGCAAGGACCGCAGTATCCCGATCTGCTGTTCGCCCACGACGCCGCCGAGAAGTCACCGGAACGCGCGTCGCACGCGCTCTACGGCGTGCGCGGCATCCCGCAGCAGTT
>JAYUCN010000373.1:0-1966 GCA_043740335.1 Planctomycetota bacterium | reverse complement strand
CGAACGGATCCTCCAGGTCGTCGGGCCAGTACGTGACGATGACGTCGTGCAGCGACACGACCATCGGCGGCCCTGGCCAGAGGCGCCACCGCGGCGGCAGGGTGTTGTAGGTGCCGTGGTAGACGTCGACTCGGTCGCGCCGCAGACGCCACGGCATCTGCAGGCGTTCCCACGTGTGCAGGCGACCACCCGGCAGGTCGGTGTGCACGGCTCGCGTGTTCGGCGGCATCGGGAACGCATCGGCAGGCAGCGTGAGCTGGTGGTAGAGCAGGAACTCGTCGTTGCCCGCCAGCGCCGCGAACTCGCGCAGCAGGTGGCGCACGTAGAGCCCGATGCCGCGCGGCTCGGGCCGGAACGCCTCGCGTGCGTCGATGCCAATGCGCATGCCGCGCGTCAGTCGGGCAGCCGGGTCATGACCTCGGCGCCGGTCTCGTGGATGAAGATCGTGTGCTCGAACTGCGCGATGCGCACACCGGGCCGTTCGCAAAGCGGCGGGTACTCGTCGAGCAGATCCTTCTTCATGAGCACCTTGACGGCGTCCTCGCCCTTCTGGAGCGAGCCGAGCCAGCGCACGAGATCGCGACGCGCGAACGGCAGCCTTTCGGTCGCTGCCATGGCACGACCGAGGTCGGCGGCCAGGTTGTCCTTCGGCCGCACGTCGCGGCGCAGCATGAACACCTCGGCCTTGCCATCGGCTTCGATCATGCCCTTGCCGTCGCTCGCGAACGGTTCGCAGGCGATCGTCATGTTCGGTTTCAGCCGCGCCGCCTTGGTGTCCGGGTAGTTCGGCACCGATGGCGCGCAGTGGATCGTGTAGCGCGCGACGCCATGGCCGCAGAGGTTGCGCACGGGCTTGAAACCGAGCGAGTGGATCGTGTTCTCGACCTGGCGCCCGACCTCGGTCAGGGATGTGCCGGGCCCCATGACGGCGATCGCGTTCTCGAGCGCCATGCGGCTTGCCGCGCACAAGAGCGAGTTCTCGCCGTCGCGCAGGTCCACGGTCGTCGCGTTGTCGGTGACATAGCCGTCGACGTGCGTGCCGCAGTCGAGCTTGACGATGTCGCCCGGATGGATCGTCGTCGTGTCCCCGGGCGGTGAGCAGTAGTGCGCGGCGATGTGGTTGCGCGACATCTGCGCCGGGAACGCGAGCGCGCCGCCCATGTCGCGGATCATGGCTTCGACGGCGCGCTGGATGTCCTCGAGCTTCGCACCCGGCACGATCATCTTGCGACCGTGGGCGAGGGCCGTCGCCGAGATGCGGCCCGACTCACGCAGCTTGTCGAGTTCGAGTTTCACGAGAGCACGCCCAGGGACTTGCCGACCTTGCCGAACGCGGCGACCGCGGTTTCGAGCTGCGGGATCTCGTGGCAAGCGCTGATCTGCACGCGGATGCGCGCCTTGCCCTTCGGCACGACGGGGAAGCAGAAGCCGATCACGTAGACACCTTCTTGCAGCATTCGGGATGCCATCTCGACGGCGAGCTTCGCGTCGCCGAGCATGATCGGACAGATCGGGTGTTCGCCGGGTGTGATCTGGAAACCCGCCCTCGCCATCGCGTCGCGGAAGAACTTCGTGTTCTTCGCGAGCTTGTCGCGCAGTGCCGTGGTGCTCGACAGGCGGTCGAGGCAGGCGATGGTCGAACCGACGATCGCGGGCGCCAGCGTGTTGGAGAACAGGTAGGGCCGGCTGCGATTGCGCAGCAGGTCGATGATCTCCAGCTTGCCCGTCGTGAAGCCGCCCGCGGCGCCACCGAGTGCCTTGCCGAGCGTCGAGGTCATCACGTCGATGCGCTTTTGCACACCGTGGCACTCAGGCGTGCCGCGACCGGTCGGGCCGAAGAAGCCCGTCGCGTGGCTGTCGTCGACCATGACCATCGCCTTGTGCTTGTCGGCGAGTTCGCAGATGTCGGGCAGCTTGGCGACGTAGCCGTCCATCGAGAAGACACCGTCGCTGACGATCATGCGGC
>JAYUCN010000372.1:0-1967 GCA_043740335.1 Planctomycetota bacterium | reverse complement strand
CATGCTCGCCACCGCCCGCACGCTCATCACAGACGAGATCCACGCGCTCGCCGCGAGCAAACGCGGCAGCCATTTCGCGCTCACGTGCGAACGGCTCGACCACCTCGTCGCTCAGCACGGCGGCACCCTGCAGCGCATCGGCCTCTCCGCCACCCAACGCCCCATCGAAGCGACCGCCGGCCTGCTCGTCGGCGAAGCCCGCCCCTGCGCGATCGTCGACATCGGCCACCGCCGCGAACTCGACCTCGCCCTCGAAGTGCCGGGCGCGCCGCTCGATACGATCTGCACGGGCGAGACCTGGGCCGAGGTGTTCGCGCGCATGAGCGCGCTCATCGCCGCCCATCGCACGACGCTCGTGTTCGCGAACACGCGCAAGATGGCGGAACGCGTCGCCGCCCGCCTCGCCGAGGTCGTCGGCAAGGAGCTCGTGACGAGCCACCACGGTTCGCTCTCGAAGGCGCGCCGCCTCGACGCCGAACAACGCCTCAAGGCCGGCACCCTGAAAGCGCTCGTCGCCACCAGTTCGCTCGAACTCGGCATCGACATCGGCGACGTCGACCTCGTGCTCCAGATCGGCCCAACGCCGTCGATCGCCACCTTCCTGCAGCGCACCGGCCGCGCCGGCCACGGCATCGGCCGCTTGCCGAAGAGCCGACTGTTCCCGCTCACACGCGATGAACTCGTCACCTGCACGGCGCTGCTGCACGCGGTACGCCACGGCGACCTCGACCGGACGACGCAACCAGCAAACGCCCTCGACATCCTCGCGCAGCAAATCGTCGCTGCGTGCTGCGACGACACCTTCCGCGAGGACGACCTCTTCGCGCTCGTCACACGCAGCTGGCCCTATCGCACGCTGTCGCGCGAACGCTTCGACGCAGTGCTCGCCATGCACGCGGGCGGACGCGCGGCACTGCTGCACCGCGATTCGATTCATGGCACGGTGCGCAGCACGCGACGCGCGCGCCTCACCGCCGTCACCTGCGGCGGCGCCATTCCCGACGTCGCCGACTGGCAGGTCGTGCTCGACCACGACGACACCGCCATCGGCACCGTGCACGAAGACTTCGCGATCGAGTCCACGGTCGGCGACGTGTTCCAGCTCGGCACCACGAGCTGGCAGATCCGCCGCATCGGCAGCGGCATGCTGCGTGTCGCCGACGCGCACGGCGTGCCGCCGAGCCTGCCGTTCTGGGTCGCCGAAGGCCCGTCGCGTTCCGACGAACTGAGCGTGGCCGTGTCGACCGTGCGCACGCATGGCACCGACCCCGCCTGGCTACAGCGCGAATGCGGCCTCGACCTGCCCGCTGCCGAACAGCTCGCGGAGTACCTGTGCTCGGGCTCGAAGGCGCTCGGCGCGATGCCGACGCGCGACCAGCTCGTGCTCGAACGCTTCTTCGACGAGACCGGCGGCCAGCAGCTCGTGCTGCACAGCCCGTTCGGCAGCCGGCTGAACCGGGCCTTCGGCCTGGCACTGCGCAAGCGCTTCTGCGTCGGGTTCGGCACCGAGCTGCAGGCCGCCGCCAACGAAGAGGCGCTGCTGATCTCGCTCGGTCCGATGCACAGCTTCCAGCTCGCCGACGTGTGGTCCTACCTGCACCCGCAGACCGCGACCGACGTGCTCGTGCAGGCGATGCTGCCGGCGCCGATGTTCCAGGCGCGCTGGCGCTGGAACGTCGCGCGCTCGCTGCTCGTCGAACGCTTCCGCTCGGGCAAGAAGGTGCCGGCACCGCTGCTGCGTTTCCGCGCCGACGACGCGCTCGCGGCCGCGTTCCCCGCGGCACAGGCGTGTCCCGAGACGCTGCCGCCGGGTCCGATCGAGGTGCCGCTCGAACATCCGATCGTTGGCCAGACCGTGCACGACAGCCTGCACGAAGCGATGGATGTCGATGGTCTGCTGGCGCTGCTCGAACGCATCCGGGCCGGCACCATCGCGCTGCGCGAAGTCGACCTCAGTGAACCTTCGC
>JAYUCN010000371.1:0-1973 GCA_043740335.1 Planctomycetota bacterium | reverse complement strand
ACCACCACCCCCTGCGCACCCTGACCGCAGTCCACCACCACGAAGTCGAGCGCAGCGCCGAGCGGCACGCAGGCATGGGCTCGGCAAACGTCACGCATCACGAAGACATCGCGAGACGCGGTGCCTGCACCGACTTCGTTGGCTCGCAGCAGCACCGCATCGACACCCGATGCAGAATCGAACCGGCACAGTCGAGCGACCATCGGGTTCAGTTCGCCCATCGTGACCACCTCGGGCCATGCATGCACACACCGCCCTTCGAACGGTAGCAATGAGACCGCCTGGCACAAGATGGCGGACGACATGGCCAGCGCGGCGAAGCACCGAGCAGGATGGCGAAGCATGGTCAGGTCAGAATCGTCCGAGCGGAGACGTGCGAGGTGAGGACGGCCCAAGCATAGCTGCTTGCGGGCTTGTTGGCGGCAACCGAGTCCAACGACGGCTGTGTTCATGGGGCCAGACACACGGCAACGCAGTCGATCTGCCCGACGCGAACGAACGGAAAAGACTCTGGCTCACGGCTTGCGGCAGTGCGTAGAGACCCGGCCCACGACATTGTCAAGCCGCGGCACTTCCTCGGTGAGCACGTGGAACGCCAGTGGAGAGTGCGTTCCGGCACCGAGGACTCCCGCCAACTGCACAAGCGAGCTAGTCTCCCGGCGTGACCATCGACGACACGCATCCCACGATCCGCCGCGCGCAGACCGCGCTGTTGCGCGAGATGACGCCAGCGCAGCGCTTCGCGATGGTCGAGGACCTGACGGATGCGACGATCCGCTGGTCGCGCGACGCCCTGCGGGCGCAGATGCCGGGGGCATCGGAATCGCAGGTGATCCTGCGCTGGATCGAACTCGTCTACGGCAAGGACCTGGCGCGGCGCGTGGCGCCGTGCGTCGATCGCCTGGGCGTTGCCCTGTGAACGTCGTCGCGGCGCTGACCCCCGTCGTCGAGGCACTCGAGCGACTCGGTGTCGCCTACCACATCGGCGGGTCCGTCGCGAGTTCGCTGCATGGCACGCCGCGGTCGACCAACGACGTGGATCTGGTGGCCGATCTACGCGCACAGCACGCCGATCCCCTGTGCAAGGACCTGCGAGGCGCGTACTACGCCGAGCCCGAATTGGCCTTCGATGCAATCCGTCATCGCTCCTGTTTCAACCTCCTGCATCTCGCGACGGGCTACAAGGTCGACATCTTCGTGCGCGGCGACTCGGAATACGATCTCACGGCGATGGCGCGAAGTTCGGCTCGGCGGCTCGCCGAGGACCCCCTCGGGCGCACGTTTCTGGTCGCAACGGCCGAGGACATCCTGCTGCGCAAGATGCAGTGGTTTCGCTCGGGGGGAGAAGTGTCGGACCGCCAATGGCGAGACATTCTCGGCGTGTTGCGCGCGCAGAAGGACCATGTCGATCGCGCGTACCTCGGTCGATGGGCTGCGGCACTGAAGGTCGACGACCTTCTCGATCGCGCAGAACGGGAAGTCGCCTCGGGCTGACCGCGGTACCAGGACGGTTCTTGGCTCCCCGAGTGCGCACGACGCCCTACTCGTAGGTGAGCCAGAGCGGACCCGGGAACAGGTACGACAGCCCCTCGCGCAACCGATCGCGCCAGTTCTCCCAGTTGTGCCCGTCGTTCGCTTCGCGGAAGCGCACCTGCATGCCGGTCTCCTGCAGCAGCGGCACCAGCGACCGGTTGTAGTAGATCAACGACTCGTAGACGCCGCAGCTCACGAACACGCTCTCTGCTGGCCGCCCGGGCGCCCGCCGGAACTCGTTCACGAACTTCACGACCGGATCGAACATCGGCCCGCGGTCGTGCTCGCCGATCTCGGTGAACACGAACGAACCCGACTGCAGCAGCAACCGGCCGAAGAACCCCGGGTGCCGCCACGCCGTCGCGAGCGATGCCACGGCACCGAAGCTCGCCCCCATGAGCGCGCGCGCCGCCGGCTGCCGCACGAGCGGCAGCAGCGCC
>JAYUCN010000370.1:0-4882 GCA_043740335.1 Planctomycetota bacterium | reverse complement strand
GGCCATGCAACCTCTCTACGCACGGGCGCTGCGGAGAGGATTTTTTCAGTGCGAAATCATCAGGCTTGCCGCGGCATCCCGTGGCGCAGACTCCTAGCGCATCGCCGGACCGAGCGGCCGTCCTGCCGCACTCGTGTGCACGGTCGGTACCGTGCCAAGGCGCAGCTCCAGATTGCCGTGCTGGCCGGTGACCCAGAGGTCGGCTCCGAAGCGGCGCGCGATCCTGCCGAGCGCGGTGTCGCCGTCGGCGGCCGCGGCCGAGGCGAAGCAGGCGCGTGGATGAACACGTTGCAGCAACACTGCGGCCGCGGGGTTCGGCCGCCCGTGGTGCGGCAGCACCAGCACGTCACTCGGAACCGCCAGTCCATCGGCGAGGGCCACGGCGACGCCGAGCGCTTGCGCGTCGCCGGTCAGGAGCACGCGCGCGCCGTCGAGCTGTACGGCAGTCCAGAGACTCTGGTCGTTGTCGCTGGCAGCCATCGGCAGCGAGGGCGCCGATACGCGCAGGTGCGGGGCCGGCTCGACGTGTTCGCCAGCACCTAGGATTTCGACGTGCGTGCCGTGCCGACGAAGTTCCTGTTCGAGGGCGGAACCACGCAGGCAGCTCGGCAGGATCGCCGCCCGGATGGGCACGCGCCGGAGCAGGGTCGGCACGCCGTTGTGGTGGTCTGCATCCGAGTGGGTCACGATGAGCAGGTCGAGGCGACGTTCGTCGAGTGCTTCGACGAGCCGCTGGGCCGCCAGGAACGGGTGCTGCAGGCTGCCACAATCGATCGCGGTCTGGTGTCCGGCGGCCGTCGCGATGAGGCAGGCCTGGCCGTGACCGACTGCGAACAGCATGAGCCTGGCTTGCCGGTGGCGAGCGAGTGGCAGGAAGTACGGCACGACCAGCAACACCACGGCCAGGGTGACGCCGCCGGGCCGCGGCCAGCGTTCGATCACGAACGCTGCGACGAGCGCCATGAGGCAGAGCGTCCACGTCGCCGGCACGACCCATGCATGCACGGGCGTACCGGGCAGATGGTCCGCCGCCCGCACCATCGCCGCGTAGATCTCGGCACTGCGCGTCAGCGGCACGGCCAGCCCCTCGGCGAGCCAGGGCACGCAGGTGCCGAGCATCGCGGTGGCGAGCCCGAGGCAGAGCATGAAGGCGACGAGCGGCGCCAGGATGGGCGTGAGCAGCACCGTCCACGGCGCCAGTTGCCCGAAGAAGAACAAGGTCAGCGGGGCTGTCATCAGCGTGGCCCACCACGAGCTCCACAGTGGTCCCCACAACCAGCGCCGGATCCAGCTGCCGTCGTTTCGATGAGTGGCCAGGGCGAGCCCGCCGACCGCGGCGTAGCTGAGCAGGAAGCTCGGGCCGAGCAGTGCCTGCGGTTGCAGCAGGCACGTCGCCACCGCCGGTGCGAGCAATCCAGTCGCGAGGCCGAACGGGCGGCCGAGGTGGGTCGCGATCGCGCCGAGCGCGAAGGTCACCACGGCCCGCAGCACGGGCGGTTCGTTGCCCGTGATCGCAGCGTAGGCGAACAGCAGCAGCAGCACCACGGTCGTGCGCACGCGACCGGCGGCGAGGCGGCGTCCGCGCCCGCGTCCCGTGAGCCCGAGCAGGAACGCGAGCATGGCGGCATGTGCCCCGCTGACGGCGAGCAGATGGCTCAGGCCCGTGGCCTGGTGGGCAGCGGCCAGTTCACTCGATGTGTGGGTGGCACGTCCCAGCACGAGGGCAGAGAGCATGGCGCCGTGTTCGCCCGGTACGAGGCGCAGCAACTGTTGTTCGAGGGCACGTCGGGTGGCGCTGGTCAGGCGTTGCAGGGAGAGCGGGCCGGCCGTGACGTGTGCCGTCGCCGTCACCGCGTGCAGGCTCGAGGGCAGGTCTGGTGCCGCCGGTGCGACCAGGCGAGCGAGGGTCTTCAGCCGGTCGCCGGCAAGGACTTCGAGGTCGCCCGCGAACTGCAACCGCAGCCGGTGCTCGCCGTCACCGAGCACGACCCAGGTCGTGTCCGTCAGCGGTGCGCGCTCGACATCGATCACGCACCCGGTGACGACCACGGGACCCGGCCGCAGCGCGGGCAAGGGCACCTCGGGGATCGGAATCGCCGCGAGCAGGGCGGGCAGTGCACACAGGCCCGCCCGCCGCCACCGCCAGGTCGTGTGCAGCGCCAGCAGTACGCCGAGCGCAGCCAGAGCGGCCGCCGCCGGCAGACAGTGAGGTGCGAGGGCCGCGGTCGGCAGCGCGAACAGGCTGCCGTGGAGGAGGGGAGCGAGGTGATGAGGAAGCATCATCTGCTCCGTGCTCCGATTGGCGCGCCGGTTACAGTTTTGCGCATGGTTTCTGCCCTCTACCCCGGCAGCTTCGACCCGGTGACGCGCGGCCACCTCGACCTCATCGAGCGCGCGCTGCCGCTGTTCGACCACCTCACCGTGGCCGTTGCCAGCAACAGCAGCAAGTCGTCGACGTTCACGGCGGACGAACGCGTGGAGATGCTGCGCGAGGTGCTGCCGAAGAACCCGCGCCTGTCGGTGACGGCGTTCCGCGGTCTCGTCGTCGACTTCTGCCGCGCCCAGGGCATCGGCGCCGTGCTGCGCGGCCTGCGCACCGTCTCGGACTTCGAATATGAGTACCAGATGGCTCTCACCAACCGCCACCTGGCGCCCGGCATCGAGAGCGTGTTCGTGATGCCGAGCGTGCAGTACAGCTACGTGTCGTCGTCGCTCATCCGCGAGATCGTGCGCAACGGCGGCGACGTCAGCAGTTTCCTGCCGCCGCCGGTCGAACGGCGCTTGCGCGAACGCCTGCGTCCTGTTCCTTCTCCATCATGAAGCTGCAACCCATCCACTCGACGGCCGCACCTGCGGCGATCGGTCCCTACAGCCAGGCCCAGAAGGTCGGCAACCTGTTGTTCTGTTCCGGCCAGATCGCGCTCGATCCCAAGACCGCGCAGATCGTCGGCACCAACGCCGCCGAGCAGGCCGAGCAGGTGCTGAAGAACCTCGCCGCCGTGCTGCAGGCTGGTGGCGCCAGCCTGGCACAGGTGGCGCGCACGACGATCTACCTCGTCAGCATCGCCGACTTCGCGGCGGTCAACGAGGTCTACGGGCGTCACTTCGGCGACCACAAACCGGCGCGGGCGACCGTCGCCGTCAAGGAATTGCCGAAGGGCGGCCTTGTCGAGATCGACTGCATCGCTTGCCTGTGATCGGCAAGGGCGGCAGGACGCGGCGCGGCCGAAGTCTGCGAGCCGTGCTGGCCTCGGGTCTCGTCATGGCAATCGTGGTGCTGCCCGGCCTCGTCGCTGGCGCCAGCATCGATGCGCCGCCGTTGCCCGGCGAAATCGTCCGGTTGCAGGGAGCCTTGGATCCGGCCGGGCCTTCCGGATCGTCGGGCAGCGAGGTGGCGCGCCAGTTCTTCGTGTCGACCCTGGCGAACGGCGCCATCCTGCCCACGGAGCCGGCCCGAAAGGCCGAGGTGGTGAGCAGGGCCCGCCTGGCCCAGTGCGCGTCCGTGCTCGGGCTCGGACTCCTCGTCTATGTCGCGGTGCTGCTGGCGCGCGGGCGCTTGCAGGCGCTGCTCGCGTGTTGCTGCCTGGCCGCGTTGCCGCCCGTGGCCGTCGAAGGGTACGTGCTGCGGCCCGAAACGCCGGCGGCGCTCTTCACCGTGCTGGCGTTGGTACTGTTGCAGTGCCTGGCCCAGCCACAGCGTGGCCGTGGCCACCACCCGGCATGGCGCCGCGCGCTGTTCGTCTTTGGCCTCTCGCTCTGCACTACCGCGGCGACCGCACTCGCGGTCGCAGCACTACCGTCGATCGGCGAGTGCCTGCTCGTGCCGGGCATCGTGCTGACGGTTGCCGCCGTGCAGCTCGGCTTGCGTTCGCTGCGCATCGGGCGCCGCATCGGCTTCCTGCGCGTGCCGATCCGATCGATCAACCACCGGCTGCTGCCATGGACGGCGACGGCGCTGCTTGCTCCCGCCATGGCCCTGATCCTGCTTTCGGCGGCGGCCGTGCCGGTCGACACCCTGCCGGCGACGACGAGTGCCGTGGCGCTGCTGCCCGCCAACGCGTGGGGGCGCGGTCTGGTCGTCGTCGTGGCGCTGGTAGGAACCCTGGCGGGCGTACTGCGCGTCGGGCTGCGCTTCGGTCGACGCGGCCGCATCGGTGCCGATCTCGTGCTCCTGATCTTCTGCGCCGTGTTCCTGGCCTCGGCGGCGGGTGCGCCGACGGCGGTGGACAGCCTGCCCGGAGCACCGGCCATGGCCGTGATGCTCAGCGAGGGCGCGCGGCTCTGCCTTTTGTTGTTGCGGTCAGCGGTGGCGAGGGTGTTGGGCGGTGGGTCGCCATGACGATGGTCTGAAGCAGAAACCTCGCTGGCATGCTCGAGACCCGCGGCGAATTCAGCAAGGGTCCGAAACTCGCGATGGCCTGCTGGTCTCGCGGTCCGCGTCGTCAGCAGGTAGGAGCCGGGTACGCGCTGGAGATCATGCCGACAGGGTAGCTAGAAACCCCAGAGATCCATCAGACGGAGGTGCGCGGCGAACTCGGTGAGCGTCTGCAACTCGGGGTGGGAGACGTAGTACTTCGCCCGCATGATCTCCTCGTAGTCGGGCAGCTCCCTGCCGAACAGCTCCGTCAGCCGCGCTTGCGAGAACGGCTCCTTGCCGGTTGCCTGGGCGAGGTGCTCGGCCTCGGCCAGGTCCGCTGCATTCTGGGCTTTCACCTTGGCGAAGTGCTTGTCGACGGAGAACGGCTCGTCGCGCACGAGCTTGGACGGTGCGACCGCACGCTGCTCCAGGACAGTGGCCATCTCCAGCTCGTAGTCGCCCCGCAGGCAGTCGTCGACGGCGTCCGCGGGCCTGGTCCAGGTGGCTGGCCACCGCTGGAACTGG
>JAYUCN010000369.1:0-4893 GCA_043740335.1 Planctomycetota bacterium | reverse complement strand
CGGCGAACGTGGGCTCATCGCCTCGGACCTGCCGCTCGCGATCGCGGAGGTGCTGCGGTGAGGGGTGCCGCCTTCGTTGGTTGGCTCGTGCTCGTGTCGTGGCTGTCGGCGCAGAGCGCCACCGAGGACCTTCGCGCGTTCGTGGCCAATGACAAGAACCCGAGCGACGAACGCTGCCGCAAGCTCGCCGTGCTCCAGGACGAGGGTGCACTCGACGTGCCGACCGTGCTCATCGCGTTGCGCGATGCCGACGAAGCTCTGAGCCGGATGGCAGCCGCCATCGTGCGCCACGAATGGGTCGAACTGCCGATCACGTTGTTGCAGGGTCTCGATGCGTCACCCAAGGCGGCGCGCCTTCTGCTCGAGGAACTCGCGATCGCGCCGCGGCCCGCGGCGGCGACGTGGGCGGAGACGTGGACGCATGCCGCACCCAGACGCACAGCGGACGATCGTTGCCTCGCCCTCGCCGCACGCGGCTGGCCCCTCGCGGCGGCGGACGCGGACTTCCTGCTGCGCACGCTGCTCGCGGGACAAGCCGACGACGGGTTCGGTGCGGCAGCGGCCGTGCTGCCACCCGCCGTTGCCGACGGCTTGCTCGGCCGCTTGCACGCCTGCCTCATGCAGGAGCAACTCGACGTGACGCAGGTCGGACCATTGCTCGACCGCCTGTCGCCCGATGCCTGTCGACGGCTGCTCGGCCTCGTCGTGACCTTGCCCGCGGCAGCGGCTGCCGCGATCTGTCAGCGTGTTGCCGAACGGGACCCCGCCATCGTGCGGGAACGTGCGCGCGCCATGCTCGATGGCGAGACGCCGCTCGAAGCACTGTGGCTCGCCTACGCCGGTCCGTTGCTCGATCGCCCCGAACGCGTCGAACGGGTGCTGCGCGTGCTCGGCGACGAGCAGGCGACCCCGCTGCTGCGCGCACGCGCGTTCGATGCCCTGCTCGATGCCAAGGTCGTCGACGATCGCGTGCTCGACTTCGCGACCGCCGAGGGCGCGGATCCAGCGCTGGCGCAACGCTTGCTCGACGCGACCGTCGCGCTGTTGCCCGAGGCGCGGCTCGTTCTGTGGCTCGACGGCGATCCACGCCTGTCGACGGCTACGGTGAAGGCACTGACGCGGCGCCTGGAGCTCGGTGCTTCCATCGAGAAGGCGCTGCTCGGCACGCTGGGCGACGGGAGCCGGGCCGAAGGTCCGTTCTTCGAATCGGCGGCGATGGCGATCGTGCAGCACGGCAGCGAGGCGGCGCTCGACCGGATCTGGCCGGCCCTGCGCGAGGCCCCGCGTTGGCCCGACTTCGTCGATGCCCTGACGCGGCGGCGCGAGCCGTTCGTGCACGAACTGCTCGTCGCCGAACTCGTGGCGCCGATGCCGGCAGGCCTCGAGGCTGCCGTTGGCAGGGCCCGACGCGACGCCGTGCGGCTCGCCCTCGTCACGCTCGGGGACCGGCGGCAGCTCGGCGAACTCGTCGCCAACGCCAAGGTCTCGCCCGCGACCTTCGTGCGCCGCTGTGCGCACCATGCGCGCCCGCTTGCTTTGCCGTTCGCGCTGTCGTTGCTCGACGAGACCGCGACCATCGCCGATGCCGACCTCGCGGCGGAGATGGTCGCCTGGGCGGCGACGGCGCCCGATGCGCAGGTGCAGGCGCGCCTGCAGCAGATCTGGGCGGCGCCCATCGGCGACGGCACGGGCGAGTTGCAGGAAGTGGCGCTGCGCGCGCTCGTCGGTGGGCCCGGCCGCGATCAGCTCGTCACCGAACTTCGGCGGGCCATCGCGGCCGGTCCGTTGCCCGAACGCCTCGAGCCGTTGACCTACGAAGTCACGGCGACGATGCCACAGCCGCTGGCCGCGGCGGACCTTCGCCTGCTGGCGGAACTGGTCCTGCTGCCGCCGCTGACCGATCCGGAACGCGAAGCGCAGCAGGTGCAGCGCTGGCCCGATGGCAGGTTCGGCTTTCCACTCGCGGCGGCGATCGCGCAGCGGTTGCGCGGCAGCGAGCCGGCGGCCGTGACGGCCGCGTTCGCGACGGTCGTGCGCGAGGTTCTGCAGGATCCGCGCCACAAACACATCTCGCGTCAGCGGCTCACGGTCGTCTGGCGCAGTCTCGAAGCCGATCACGACGTGCAGACGGCCGTCGGCATCGCGACCGCACCGCTGCTGCTGGCGGTCCCCGGAACAGTCGAGGTCGGCACGGGGCCGGCGCATTGGTTCCTGCTCCAGGAAGCCGAGGCCCGCTCTGACTTCGCGGTCGCCGCCACCCACGCACGGGCTGCCTTGGCGGCGCTGCTGCGGATGCAGGACGAGCGCCGCACGGCACGCCTGTTCCTCGGCGAACGCGACCCGGGTGCCGGCCAGGATCCGTGGGCGGCGCTCGCGGCTGCTCCACATCGCCTCACCTTCCGCATGGCTCAGGCAGCCGGCGACGCCGCCGCGGCGAACGCGGCGGCACTGCGCGTGCGCGAGTTCGCCGGCCACGACGTCGGCACCCTTGCCTCGACACGATCCACGAACACCCAGGAGTTGGTCCGATGAAAGTGCTCACTCTGTTCTCTGCCTTCGTGCTCGTTGCCACGGCGTCGTGTCAGGAGCTACCGAAACCGGTCGATGAAAAGCAGGTGCTCGACGAGGTGCTCCTGCAGTTCAAGAAAGAGGGCATCGAACTCGACAGCAAGGCACAGACCTGCACGGTGACCGCGGTCGTGAACGAACCGCAGGACCCGATCGAGTACCTGCTCATCCACAAGCGCGGCAAACGCCACGAGGCCTTGTTCGTGACGCCGAGCAAGCCGAGCGTGTTGAACGCGGCGCTGCTCATGCTCGGGCTGCAGCCGGGGCAGAACGCAGAGGCCGTGGAGAAGAAGCCGCCGCCGACGCTCGAGGAGATCGAGAAGGGCGCGGATCCGCTCGTCATCGTGCCGCCGAAGGGCATGCCGTTCTGGATGACGGTGCGCTGGAAGAACCCCGAGGGCAAGCAGGAGGAGTTCTGCATCGAGGACCTGGTGATGGACCTCAGCACGCAGGCGCCCGTCGCCGACTGTGCGTGGGTCTACCTCGGTGGCCGTCTGGCGCAACTCTACAAGAACGAGCCCGAGGTCTACGTCGCCGACTTCGAGGGCAACCTCATCAGCGTCTGCTACATGTCGCCCGACAACCACCTCGCGACGATGGTGCACAAGGAAGCGCGCGATCAGCAGAACTGGTGGTTCACGAACAAGATGCCGGCCGGCGGGACGGAGGTGCGATTCGTGTTCCACCGCACAGAGCCGACGCTGCATGTCGAGCGCGAGAAGCGGCTCAAGAAGGAGGAGGCAGCGGCGAAGGCGGCGAAGAAGGACGAGAAGCCCGGCGATGCGGGCAAGTGATGCCCACCGAGTAGAGACTCAGTACGCGATCGTCTTGCCGGCTTGCGTCGCCGCGAGGAAGCCCGGCACAGTGGCGTCGAGCACCACCCACTGGAAGAACATCGGCACGTAGCTGAGACCGGCTGCCGGTGGCAGGAAAAGCGGGTACGCAAACGAGCCGGGCGTCGTAGGCACGAGCACGCCGGTGCTGAGGTCCGGCGAGATGGAAACGAAGCTCTCGGGCATGCCGATGCCGGCGAGGCTGATCGGCAGCGGGTTGCCTAGATAGGTCTGGTTGCTGAAGCCCACGTAGAGCACGGCTGCCACCGCATTGGGCACGCCCGTGAGCGTCACCTGGAACGTCGGCGAGCCGACGAACGGTGGGCCGCCCGCCATGCCGCAACGGCCGAACTGGCTCCAGCCGAATCGGTATGGACCCGCGAGCTCGTAGAGGAACTGCCTGCTCTGCCCGCTCACGTTGGCGACGCAGGCAAGGCGCAGTTCGGAAGTCTGGGCACCGTGCCGGCGATAGACCTCCATGCCACGCGCCTCGCCGCCTGGCGAACCGCCGGGGTTGGTAAGGCGGATATCGCCGCAGAACCTGACACCCGTCTCCTGGAAGTCGTAGCCCGACCACTCGAAGCCGTTCACCCGCACGCTGCCGCCCAGCGGGGTCGGCTGTGCAATCTGGCTGAAGCCGTAGAAGTTACCCAGCGTCTCGTCGTAGCCGAGCCCGCTGCAGCCGGCAGGCAGGGAATGCGCGCCTAGCAGCAAGCCGGCGCGGCTGAACTCGTAGGCGTTGATCGGGGTCAGCGGACTCGGATCACTGACCCAGAACGTGCCGGCCCCGAGGTTCCCGGATGGATCGAACGCGAGGCCGAAGGGCTGCGACGGGATCACGCCAATCGGCGGGAAGCCCGCGAGCGTGATGTTGAGCGCGGGCACCAGCGCGCCCGCAGTATTGATGGCGCGCAGCATCACGTGGCCGCCCGGCGTCGAACGCTCGTCGACGAGCGCGTAGACGAACTGCTGCGTGGTCGTCGGTGTCACCTGCACCGTTTCGACGGTGAGGTCCGACACGCCGAATGGTGCCAGCGAGAGAGTGATGGGCAGCGGCGTCGTGCCCGTCACGACACCGACCTGATTCAGCCTGAACACCTGGTGGAAGGCGCCGGGAATACTCGCACGCGTGCCCACCCAGTAGGTGCGCGCGAACGCGGGTGCCGGCCCTTCGGTGACCGCAGCTGCCTGGCAGTCGTCTCCTGTTGCCGACGTCAGGTCGATTGCAAAACCGTCGACATCGCCGAGCGCATCGCCGTCCTTGTCAGGGCCCGGCTTCACGCACTTGCTGTTGACGTAGAGGTTGTCGATCGCGACGGTGCCGAACGCGTTCTCGACGAAGTTCCAGTCGATCGTCTCGTCGTCGGGTTGCGGGATCAGCTCGGCCGAGATGGTGACACGTTCCCAGCCGCTGCCGATGGGCACGCTCTTCTCGGTGACCGCCGCACGGCCGTACTTGGCGAGGTCCTGTTCGATGGTGCGCGCGATGTCG
>JAYUCN010000368.1:0-4895 GCA_043740335.1 Planctomycetota bacterium | reverse complement strand
CACCGTGTGGAACTTCACGTTCGGGTTCGGCGGTGGCGTCGACCTGCCGATCAGTGAAGGCACGAGCCTCCTGCTCGGCGCCTTCTACCACCACATCTCGAACGCGCTCGGCCGCGAGAGCCCGCGCAATCCCAGCCAGAACGAAGCGCGGCTTTGGGTCGGCATCACCTGGAACTTCTGACGCCCTCACTGAACGCGGATCGAACTCGAGAACAACCACGGGGCATCGTCGAGCGTGGCGACCTCGACGCGGTAGACACCGGCTGGCGGCGCGTGCACGGCGAGCGTCACGCCATCGCGATGGTGCACCTCGCGCCCGTTGCAGAGCAATCGGATGTGCCCAGGGGCCGGGGTGACGACGCGCAGCGTGAGATCTTCGCCGGCAGGCACCGTGTCGCCACCGAGATGCACGTGCCCCGCCGCATCCTCGGCCCGGAAATCGAAGCCAGCACCTTCGCCGAACGCATCGAAGGACACATAGGTGCGGCCCGCCGCGAAGGCCGCGACGAGACTCGCTTCGTCGAGACGTGGCGCCAGCACGTGAGTACTGAGGGTCAGGAAGATCTCGCGGTAGGTGCCGATCGTGCCGCCGAGCGGGCCGAAGACGTGCACGCTCGCATGCGCATCGTCGCCGCCGACCGGCGTGAACGGATGCTGCCGCGCAAGGCCACGATCCCACTCGGCGAACACGTTCTCGTCGCGGTAGCAGATGCGTTCGCACAGAGAGCGCATGGGCAGGAACAGCGCCGTGCCGAGCGTGCCGAGCTTGGGCACGGTCATCGCCCCCGCGTGCAGGTTGACGATCTCGGCGCCGGTGAGGCCGGGCACGTCCCACGGGATCTTCCAGAGTTCGCCGTGGCACACGAACGCGAGCCCACCTTGCTCCGCCGCTTCCTTGGCGAGCAAGCCGGGGTGCTGGAAACGACGCAGCGGTTTCGTCAGCGGAAAGCACAGCAGCGTGCCCTGCGGACTGCGCACTTCGGCGCCGACGACGAACAACGTGCGGCCGACCATGCCGCGTTGCCCCTCGGCGATCGACGCCTCGGTCTGATGGTCGGTCATGACGACGAAGTCGATGTGCGCCGCGTCGCAGGCGGCCACGATCTCCTCGATCGTGCCCTTCGAGTCGTGCGACAGGCGGCTGTGGCAATGCACGATGCCCTTCCAGTCGAAGAGATCGGTGCCACGCACGGGCACGGGCCGCACGGCCGGGTGCGGGCCGGGCGTGCCGTAGGCCGTCGTCAACGCCGCGCAACCGGTCGACAAGAGGCCCAGCAGCGCGCTTGCGATCGCGTGCCGTCGCGCGGATCCTCGAAGACGAACGATCACTTCCTGGTGTAGCTCGCGCGGAAGCTCTCGAACGGCGGTGCCTTGCCGAGGATCGAGTGGCTGACGGCGCTCAAGAGGCCACCTTTGGCGTCGAACTCCATGATCATGCGCTGCACCATCATCTCGCCCATGTTGCTGACGTAGACGCTGACGACACAATGGCGCTGCGGGTCGAAGCCCCAGAACACCTCCGAGTGGTACTCGCCGGGCATGCCCTCGGCGGTGCCGTCGGTGTGGCCGTGCGCGACGGTGCCGCCAAACACGCTGCGGAACGTGTCCTGACCTTTGATCGCCATCGGCGGCTGATCCGGGGCCATCACCATGGTGCCCTTCACTTCGTAGACACCCGCCATGCGCGCGAACTTGCCCATCGCCTCGCCGGGCGCGGCCCCCTCGAACGCCTTCCCGTCCAAGCGGCCGTCGAGGGCCTTGTCAGTCCTGGTGAACTTCCCGTCGACGATCTGCAGCGACGGCCCGGTGGTCATCAAGATGTCGATCGAGTGGGTCATCGTGTCGCCCGTGACCTTGAACAGCGAACGCTGGGCGTGCGGTACGCCCTCCTGGTTCGGCTGCATGAACTGCAGCAGCGTGCCGTCGGGCAGCAGGTTCATCTCGTGCAGCGTCACCTCGCCCCCGTTGTTGACGGACGCGTTGACGTAGCGCTGCTGTTCGCGGTCCCAGCCGGGGTACCCGCGAATGACCATCGGTGCCGGGCTGCCTTCGAACGTGATCTCGAAGTCTTCCTGCACGAAGTGGTTGTCGAGGCACCAGCGATAGCTGCCGCGCGTCTGCCACTTCGTGGGTGGCGCACCCGGCAGAAACGTCGCGGTGCCGCCGCCGGCCCAGTTGCCGATCAGCGGCGCGAGTTGCTGCAGTTCGGGAGCGGGCGCGGGCGGGCCCTCCTGCGCCAGCGCGAGCGGCATCGAGACGACGAGGGAGGCGAACAAGGAGCGCGCGAACGACGACATCGGGGAACCTCGGGTGAAGAGTGGGTCGCCGATTTGACGAACCTGGCACCCGGCATTCGACAGTCCTCTGACAGAAACTGCACGACGATCTGGCCGCCGGCAGAACGGCCATTGAGCGGCGCCGGGGGCGCAGCGATACTCCCGCCCCCCGATGCCGCAAGCCCCCGACTTCTGGACCTGGATCACGATTCCCGCGATCGGCGGCCTGATCGGCTGGAGCACGAACTGGCTCGCCGTGAAGATGATCTTCCGGCCCATTCAGCCGGTGCGCTTCCTCGGCATCCGCATCCAGGGCCTCGTCGGTCGACGCCAGCAGGACCTCGCCAAGGCGATCGGCCGCGTCGTCGGCAACCACCTCGTCGAGCACAAGGATGTCGTCAAGAGTCTCAACCAGCTCGACTTCACGCGCATCCTCGGCGGCGTGCTCGACCGCGGCCTCGGACCGAAGATCCAGGAACTGCGCAGTCTGCCGCTGATCGGCGGCTTCCTGACCGAGGCACGCGTCGCCGACATCCGCGGCTCGATCGTGCAGGGCATCATGGCCCACAAGGAAACAGTCCTCGACGAAGTCGAACGCGGCCTGGCGGCGGGCCTCGACGTGCCGCAGCTCGTCGAGGCCAAGGTCGCGGCCTTCGCGGTCGAGAAGCTCGAGGCGTTGATCCTCGAGGTCGCCAGCCGCGAGCTGCGAGCCATCGAAGTGTTGGGCGGAGTTCTGGGTGCCCTGATCGGTCTTGCCCAGGTCGGCTTCCTCTGGTTCCACGGCTGAGTCTGTTACGCCCGCGCCCCGTCCCGCTAGATCTCCCCGCATGTCGGTCCGCTCCTGCTCCCATGTTCTCGCCGTCCTCACCGGCGGCTTGCTGACGGCCCTGGCCAGCGCCCAGCAACAAAAGGCCATCGCCTACCCGCAGCGCGACATCCTGTCGCCGTTCCGCACCCCGGTCGAGACCTACGCACCGCCCGACGAGCTGTTCAAGCTGCTGCGCGAGATGGAGGCGATCGCCGCGGCTCCCAACGCGCCCAGGTCCTTCGACAAGGATGGCCGCGAAGTGATCGACGACGTGCGCTGGCGCGCGGCCCGCGCGCAGGTGCAGCGCATCGGCATCGACGCCGGTTACCTCGCGCAGATCATGCGTCTGAACAAGCACGCCGGCGACCGCGCCACCGCGTTCTACGCAACGTTCTTCTGCGACAATCCCGACTACGTCGTCAACCTCATCGCGCACATCCCCGGCGAACCCGAGCGCAAGACGCGCGAAGCGGCGATGCCGCGCGCGGTCGAGTACCTGCGCAAGAACCTGCGTCGTCGCTTCGGCGATCTCACACCCGAACAGAAGCTCGAGGTGCAAAAGGCGCTGCCGCAGATCGGCAGCCCGGCCGCGCGCGCCGCGGGTGTGCTGCGCGCGCCGCAGGACGACGACCACCTGCACGACATCCTGCTCGTGCCGTTCTTCCAGTTGCTCGACCTCGACGACCCGCTCGATCAGGCGCAGGGACTGTGGTTCCTCAAGGAAGTGTTCCTGCTGCGCGGCGATCTCGCACTGCGCTTCGCCGAGCCGTCCCTGCCGCGCGTGCGCCAGCTGCTCGCCTCGGACTCGGCGAAGGTGAAGGAGCAAGCCATCGGTCTGTTCCAGGCCATCGGCCCGGCCAGGCTGCGTGAAGCACCCGTCGACGATCCGCGCGCGCTCCAGGCATGGGCCGAGGAAGCCAGCAAGGCGCTGTTCCCGCCGATCCGCAACCTCAACGACACGATCGTTCAGCTCTACGCGAGTCCCGAGCGCGACGCGATCCTCGACGCCGGCAGCAAGGCGCTCGAGACGTCGGCGATCGGCGATCCGTTCGTGGGCCAGACCAAGGAGGGTCAGGTCTTCCGCGGTTTCCGCGTGGCGCGGGTGCCCGACGAACTGAAGGCGCTCGCGATCCCGGTCGAGTCCGTCATCACGACGATCAACGGCCTCGGTGTCAGCGATGCGGCGACGCTGCTGCAGACGGTGCGCGACCAGCTGCGCGCGCTCGGTCATCCGCGCAAACTGTTCGTCGAGTACGTGCGCGACGGTGTCACGCACGCGGTCGAGTACCGCGTGATGTAGGCGCAGGCTGCTTCACTTGTAGGTCTTGCTGACCCACTCGCGCCAGCGCTTGTCGAACGTCTCGGCGTCCATCTCGAATACCTCCTCGAGCAGCTCCTGCTGACGCGCCGAGCCGAACACGCCTTTCAGGCCCGCGAGGAACATGCCGAACTTCGCGCGGTCGAGGCTCAGCAGGTAGTCGACGCGCGACCATGACTGCATGTGGGCGTAGTAGCCGAGGTCCGTGCTCGTGCTGAGGGTGTAGAACGGAATGCACAAGCTGTCGCGCGACGCCCGCGCACGCATCTTCTCGCGCCACTTGTGCTGCGTCATCGGATCGACGCTCTCGTCGTCCTTGATCGGGGCGTTGACCAGATTCGTCGGCACCTGGCGTTCGTACCAGTGCGCGAGCCCGGTCGACAGCCAGTACGGCCCGCCACCCATCGCGTCCTGGAACATCTGCACGAGCAGGAAGCAGAACTGTGCATGCACCGCCGGCTCGTCGTGCATGTCGTCGCCTTCCGCGGTCTGC
>JAYUCN010000367.1:0-4896 GCA_043740335.1 Planctomycetota bacterium | reverse complement strand
TCGCGTCGACGCAGTGGGAGGAGCGATGGTTCGCCGCCTGCCGTGCACCCAGCTACGCTTCCGCTGCCCGAGGCTGCTGGGATGCGAAGGCCGAGGTGATCGCCGCGAAGGTGACCACGAACGACGGCAAGGTGGCAGCAATCCCGTACAAGCGCCGAGCCGAGTCCTGGCGGTAGCTTTCCGTTCAGAAACTCGGCTCGGCTGGCAGGAACGACACCGTTTGGTCAAGCGACTCTACGTCGGACTTGGGGTCCCGGAGGCGACGGTAGATTTCAACAGTGGGCGTCACCTACGGGTTTGCAACCCAACGCGGCTCGTTCGATCCGTACGACGTTCGCTGACCGGAAGAAGGTTCCGTGCCAAGGCAAGATCCAGCGCGACGACGCGTCGCCGACGTTGCCCCTCGGAGTGACCGGCCGTCGGGCTGAAGGCACCACGCCGAGCAGGACTCGAGCCACGTCCTTCTGTTTCCTCTGTTTCCTCCGCGGGGCGCGTCGGGGACCATGCCATGCCGACCAGAGAACGAGGAGCCAATGCCGAAGAGACCCATCGTCATCGACGACCGCCGCGCGCGGCTGGTCGCTCTTCTGACGGTTGCCGTGACCTGCGCGGCGCCGTCGCGGCACGCCAGAGCCCAGCAGCTTCGCCCACTCGAGATCGAGGCAGCGCTCGGCACACTGTCGGTCAACAGCCGCATGCCGGTGGACCTCTCGCCGGACGGTCAGTGGGTCGCCTACACGGTTCATGACGCGCGGCGCCGGGAGTCGCCTGGAGACGACCGCTACAAACTGTTCACGCGCACCGGTGCGTTCAGCGAAGCCGTCGCGTGCGACATCTGGATCAGCGACACCCGCACGGGTGGGACACAGAACTTGACCGGCGGCCAGGGCACGAGCAGCAATCCCGTGTGGTCGCCCGACGGCAGCCGCCTCGCGTTCTTCTCCGACCGCAGCGGCACGTACGGACTCTGGCTCTGGGAACGCGCGACCGGGGCGATGCGGCAGCTCACCGACGTGATCCCGCGGCCGTTCTTCGGCTTCGCCGGCGTGCGCTGGAGCGCCGACGGCAAGCGCCTCGTGCTCAAGGCGCTGCCGGCCAGCATTACGGTCGCGCAGGCGGCCGAACTGTTCGTCGAGCAACCGGCACCGAGGGCCGGCCGGGTCGAGGGAGCCACGGTCGTGATCCACGATGCCGGTGATCCGGCGACGGACGGGAGCAACTCACGCAATGTCCGCTACCTGTCCGACATCGTCGTCGTGGATCTCCCGAGCGGCATCGCGCATCGCGTGGCGACCCGCACGCATGCGGTCGGGTACTGGATCGCCGCCGACGGCAGTTCGGTCGCATACACCGACCACAAGGGTGCGGTCGCCAACACGCAGCAGCAACAGTACGACCTGGTGCTCGTCGAGGTGGGCGGCAGTTCGCGCGTGCTGGTCCGCGATCTGCGCCAAGAGTACGCCATCTCGGTGAGCTGGTCACCGGACGGCACCTCGCTGGCGTACACCACCGCCGGGCAGGCGGTGCAAACGAGTGAAGCGTTCCTCGTTCCGATCGCCGGCGGTGAGCCACGGCGGGTCTCTCTCGGAGAACACGCGAGCTTCGGCCACTCGTATCGCGCGCCGCTCTGGGATCGCAACGGCGAGCAGCTGTTCTTCCTGAGCCAGGGGCAGCTCTGGCGATCGTCGGTTGCTGATGGCAAGACAGCCCAGGTCGCGCGTATCGAGGGACGCGAGATGACCGAGGTCATCGCCCCTGCCAACAACACCGGCCGGCTGTTCACGGACGAGGACGGACACTTCGCCTACGTCACCACGCGCGACGGTGCCAGCAAGCGCGTCGGCTTCGCGAAGATCGACCTGGCGAACGGCGCTTGCACGGTGCTGTGCGAGCGCGATCAGTACTTCAGCGAAGGGCTGTGGACGATCGATGTGGCCGACGACGGGCGCACGATCGTGTGGGTCGCGCAGGATGCGCAGCATGGCGAGGACCTGTGGGTGGCGAACGCCGCCTTCGCCAATCAGCACCGCCTGACCCACATCAACCCGCAGTTCGACGGTCTGGTGTTCGGCGGCAGCCGGGTCGTCGAATGGAACAACGACCGCGGCGAGACCTTGCGCGGCGCGCTGCTGTTGCCGGCGGGGTACGAGGCGGGCAAACGCTATCCGCTCGTAGTCAAGGTGTACGGCGGCTCGATGCTGTCGAACGGCGTGCATCGTTTCGGCGGCTCGGGCGCCGGCGTGGAGAACCTGCAGCTCCTGGCGACGCGCGGCTACGCGGTGCTCCTCCCCGATGTCCCGCAGCGAGCAGGCACACCGATGGCCGACATCGCCACCGCGGTGCTCCCTGGCGTGGACAAGGTCATCGAGCTTTTGATCGCCGATGGCGAGCGGCTCGGTGTCATCGGTCACAGTTATGGCGGCTATTCCACGCTGGCGCTGATCGTGCAGACGAAGCGTTTCAAGGCAGCCGTCAGCAGTGCTGGCTCTGCCGACCTGTTCAGCACGTACGCACAGATGCGAGCCGACGGCGGCGCGTTCGGCATCGGCTGGTCGGAGACGGGACAGGGCCTCATGGGCGGAACGCCTTGGCAGTATCGCGATCGCTACCTCGCGAACTCCCCCTGGTTCTTTCTCGACCAGGTGGCGACGCCGTTGTTCATCGTCCAGGGCGCGTTGGATCGGACCGTGCCGGCGTGGCAGGCCGATGCCGTGTTCGTGGCGCTCCGCCGCCTCGGCAAGGAGGTGGTGTATGCGAAGTACGAAGGCGAAGACCACTGGCAAGGCACGTGGGGGCGCGCCAATGCCATCGATTACTGGCAGCGGGTGATCGACTGGTTCGATCGCCATCTCGGTCCCACACGGACAGGCAGCAAGGACGGCGGCCATCGATAACGGCCCGCGTGGTTGCTCGAGGCGGAGACCAGACCGGCTACACTCGTCGCATGCATCGCCCGTACCCGAGTTGGCGTTCGTGGGTCATCGTCCCCGGCACCCTGCCATTCGTGGCAACCCCGGCGTAATCTCCACCACCCACTCGGACACCGGAGGATCTTGTGCGCCTCGAAGGAACCCGCGTCGCCTGTCTGTTCGCTTGCCTGCTCGTCGCCCTGCGCCAAGGAGCAGCGCAGACGCCGCCGACGCCCGCGCCAGCACCGCCGCCGCGCATCACCTGGGACACGGACTTCGATGCGGCGCTGCAGCGCGCCCAGACCGAACACAAGCCGTTGTTCGTCGCGTTCCTCATGGACGACGAACCCGCGAACGACCAGACGATCAAGGAGCACTACACCCACCCGGAGATCGTCGACCTGACCAGGCGCTTCGTCTGCCTCGTCTGCTGCATCGGCGAGCACCGCAGCGAGGACGGCGGCTGCACGAAGTTTCCCGGCATCACCTGCGCCCAGCACCAGGCGATCGAGAAGAAGGCGCGGGCGCGCTGGATGGTCGGCAACGATGTCTGCACGCCGCAGCACGTGTTCTGCGACAGCAAGGGCGAGGTCGTGTTGCGCAAGGTCTACCTGATCCCGAAGGAGTCGCTCGCGAAGTGCTTGTTGCTGACGCTGCAGACCACGGGAGGCGACGTGACCGGCCTGAAGCGAGCGACCGCCGACGACAAGGATCCGAGCGCGCTCGTCGACACGGAGAAGGTGCACGTCGACGGCTGGCTGCGCGACCTCGACAGCAACAACCTCGAGCTGCGCGAAACGGCGCTGCGCGGCCTCGGCTACGCCGACGATTCGCGCGCCCTGCCCGCCGTGCTGCACCGGTGCGAGCCAGATCAGGACGAGATGACCCGCCTCGCGGCGATCAGCGCCCTGGCGCGCAAGGGCAACTACGAGGCCGTGAAACCCCTCACGGCGATGCTCAAGGAGCCGAAGGCGCCGATCGTCATCAAGGTCGCGCAGTCGCTCGAGACGATCCAGATGCCGGAGGCGGTCCCTGCCCTGCTCGCGGCGGCCAAGAAGGAGCGCCGCGATCGTGTGCTCGGCGTGCTGCTGCGCGCGGCGGCACGTTCGCAGGGTGACAACGCCGAGGTGCGCGACCTGTGCCTGCGCACGTTGAAGTCGGCGTCGACGCAGCTCGAGGCCAGCGTGATGGTCGCGCTCGGCCGCCTCGACACGCATGCCAAGATCGCCGACGCGATGGCGCCCCTGGTCAAGAGCCGCAACCAGAACACGCGCGGACTCGCGGTCTGGGTGCTCGGCGGCCAGCGCACTCCGGACACCCGCAAGGTGCTCGAGGCGCTGCTGCGCGACGAGAAGACGCCCGAGGTCCGCAAGTTGCTCGAGTCTGCGGTCAAGCATTGCCGGGGCGAAGTCGTGGAGGGCTACGACTCGATGTTCTGGACCTTCTTCTCGGGCTCCGACTTCTGAACGGGCCGCTCGCCGCCGCCACTTCCCCATGAACGCCATGAAGAGCCCGTGCATCGCTGTCCTGTTGTTCGCCTGCGCAACCGTTCTCGGATGCGCGAAGAAGAGCGAGGCCGCGGAGTGGGAGCCGACTGGCCCGACGCTCCTGACCGTCACCGCGGAGGGTGTCCAGAAGTACCTCTGCGAGAGCGGCACCGACGGCAAGCTGGCGTGGAAGTTCACCGGGCCGCAGGCCGACCTGTTCGACGACAAGCACCAGATGGTGGGCACCCACTCCAAGTCCGACACTGGGCCGCAGTGGGAGATCATGGGCGACACGATCGTGGGCACGAAGGTGCACGAACGCGCTGCGAGCAAGGCAGGTGCGATCCCCGAACTGCAACTCAGCGCCAAGTGCACCGGCAGTGGCACTACCTTCGGCAAGGTCGTCATGATCGAGCGGCTCGACACGGAGGAAGGCCTCGCCCCCACCCTCGAGGGACACAGCGCCGGTGACGAGGTGAAGGTTCAGTACAAGGCGCGCT
>JAYUCN010000366.1:0-4896 GCA_043740335.1 Planctomycetota bacterium | reverse complement strand
GACGCAGACCGAATTGATCTCCCTCTGCCGCCGCATCTTCGCCGCGATCGACCCTGAGTTCGCCAACGACCTCGACGAACTCGTGCGCAGGGGCCTGCTGGATCTCATGAGCCGCGCCGGGAAAGCACCTGGCGGCTACCAGTACCAACTCGAAGACGAACGCGTGCCGTTCATCTTCGCCAACAGCGTTGGCGTGCATCAGGACGTGCAGACGCTGCTGCACGAATGCGGGCACGCCTTCCACTCCCTGCTGTGTCGCCACCACGACCTCCTGTCGTTCCGCGACTACCCGATCGAGATTGCCGAGACCGCGAGCATGTCGATGGAACTGTTCGGCGTCGAACACCTCGGTGTGGTCTACGCCGCGGCCGATGCACGGCGCGCCGGCAGGAAACACCTCGAGAACGTGTTGCGGACCCTGACCTGGATCGCCTCGATCGACGCATTCCAGCACTGGGTCTACGGCCAGCCTCACCACGCCCGCGACGAACGACGCACTGCCTGGCTCGACATCCGCCGTCGCTTCGGCGGCGATGTCGATTGGAGCGGGCTGGAGGAGTCGATGGCGATGCAGTGGATCGGCCAGACCCACCTCTTCAACCACGCCTTCTACTACATCGAGTACGGCATCGCGCAGATCTCTGCCCTGCAGGTGTGGAGCAACTACCGCCGCGATCCTGTCCGCGCCATTGCCTCCTACCGGCGTGCCCTGGCACTGGGCGGCACGCGGCCGCTGCCGGAACTGTTCGCAGCCGCCGACGTGCAGTTCGACCTGTCGACCGGGATGCTGCGCGGGCTCGTCGACGACGTCATGCAGCAGATCGGCGCCTGACCGTCAGCTGCCGCCTTCGCGATACCACGCCAGCAGGTCCTCGATGAGCTTCATGGCCTTGCCATGGAAATGGTTGTTCGCCACGACCAGAGCTCGAGTGCTCTCGCCTTCGATCCGGCGCACTCGCTGCCCGATCTGCCGCACCTCAGCCGGTGAGTACTCCCAGTCGTAGACCTCGTCGCGTCCCGCTCCCTTGCGGAACCACGCCTGGTTGCGGCCGTGCAGCCGGAAGTAGGCGACACCACCCGTACCGTGCACGCCAGAGACGTCGCGCGAGAAGCCGCCGACCATGCCCGGATAGTCGAGCTCGAGCACGCCCACCCCGAGACCGCGCATCGCGTCGAGCGCTTGCTGCGCGTTCCACGTGCGGTGACGGACCTCGACGAACAGCGGCGCGTCGCCGCCGAACGCCTGCGCCAGTGCCGCGACGTGCTCGACCGCCAACGGCGCGTACGGGAACTCGTGGTTGAACTGCGCCAGCAGACCGAGTAGTCGCCCCGAACCGCACAGTGGCGCGAAACCCTCGCGCACCTGCGCGACGAACGCCGCATCCCACCGCCGTTCGTGCGTGAACTCGTGTGGCAGCTTGGCCGTGAAGTGCGTGCCGAGGTCGGCAGTGCGTTCGACCCAGCTCCTGCAATTCTTCGCCGACGGCGGCCCGTAGAACGTGCTGTTGATCTCGATGAGGTCGACGCGCTGGGCGACCGCGCGCAACGTGTCCTTGCAGTTGCGCGGATAGACGACGTCCTTCCAGTCCTCGTACGACCAGCCGGCGACGCCGAACAGCAGGCGCTGCTCAGGCACGGTTCCCCCGACGCAGGCGATCGTTCTCGGCCATGCGCTCGGCGACCTTCTTCTCGAAGCCGCGATCGCCCGGCACGAAGAACTGCGCGTCGCGCAGTTCGCTCGGCAGGCAATCGATCGGCGCAACGCCGGCCGCGGTGTCATGCGCGTAGACGTATCCCTCGCCGTGGCCCAGGTCGCGCGCGAGGCCCGACACCGCGTTGCGCAGGTGCAGCGGCACGTCGTGCTGTGCGCCATCGCGCGCCGCCGCGGCCGCCGCCGTGATCGCCTTCACCACGGCGTTGCTCTTCGGCGCCGCCGCGAGGTAGACGGCCGCTTCGGTGAGGGGCAACCGCCCCTCGGGCAGACCCAGGAACTGCAGCGCGTGCAGCGAAGCAACCGCCACCTGCAGCGCCATCGGGTCAGCGAGGCCGATGTCTTCCGCCGCCATCGCCACCATGCGCCGCGCTGCGTGCACGGGATCCGCACCAGCTTCGAGTGCGCGCGCAAGCCAGTAGACGGCGGCCTGCACGTCGGAGTTGCGCAGGCTCTTGTGCAATGCGGACAGCAGATCGAAGTGGCGGTCGCCGTCCTTGTCGTGCTGCAGCACCCGATGTTGGAACGCCTCGACGACCATCGCGCCGCGGATGCGTTCCCCGTCGACGCACGTCGCCGCACACGCCTCGATGCAACCGAGCGCACGACGCGCGTCGCCGCCGGCGAGCAACACGAGCCGCTCGAGCGCTCCGTCGTCGATGGACAACCCGCGCACACCGAGCCCGCGTTCGTGGTCGGCGAGCGCCTCGCGCACGAGTCCTCGCACCGCCGCGGGCGGCAAGGGCTGTAGCGGCACGACGCGGCAGCGCGACAGCAGCGCACCGATCACCGAGAACGACGGATTCTCGGTCGTCGCACCGATCAGCACGACGTCGCCCTTCTCGACGTGCGGCAAGAACGCGTCCTGCTGCGCCTTGTTGAAGCGATGGATCTCGTCGACGAACAGGAGCGTGCCCTGTCCTTCCTTCGCGCGCCGTTGCTTCGCTTCCGCGACCGCCTCGCGCACCTGCGCGATGCCGGCGAGCACGGCCGAGAACGGTTGGAAGTGCAGCGACGCGTGGCCCGCGATCAGCAGCGCGAGCGTCGTCTTGCCGACGCCGGGCGGCCCCCACAGGATCAGCGAGCCCGCGTTGCCGGCTTCGATCGCGGCGCGCAGCGAACGACCTTCGCCGACGATCGCGTCCTGGCCGAGGAACTCGGCGAGCGTGCGCGGCCGCATGCGTTCGGCCAGCGGCGGCGGCGGGCCCTTCGGCGCCACACGTTCCTCGGGCACGTCGCCGAACAGACTCATGAGCGCCCCATGTGCGCCGCGAGCAGGCGCATCGTGAACGTGCGGTTCGGCTTCGTCGGGTGGCACGCGGTCACCGCGACGATGCCGGCCCCGAGTGCCAGCGGCGCCGACGGATCGGTGACGACGACGTGGCTGCGCAGCGCAGCCGTGCCGTTCACGTACAGTTCGACCGGCACGCTCCAGGTCGGTGCGCTGGCATCACCGAGTTGCACCACCGGCCCGCTGTGCGCCTCCGCGAAGAAGTGGCGCTGCGTCACCTCCGCTCCGAGGTGGCCCAGCACCGAGAACACGGACGGCGGATCGACGACTTGCCAAAGCAGGCTCTGCAGCAGCGGGCTCTTCCGGATCAGGGCCAGGAACTGGCCCAGCGCAACCGCGGCACGAAAGGACTCCGGCCACGCCTCGGATCCCGAGAAGGGCACGGCTTGCTCCTCCTGCACACCTTCGCCGCGGCAGGCACCTGCAAGCCCGCGCTCGAGGTACTCGCACTCGACCTGCAGTTCCTCCGCGCCCAGTTCGACGCTGGCCGCGTCGAACAGCTGCGCCCGCACCCGCCCGCGCAGATGTTGCTTGCCGTCGCGGTACTTCCACGGTGCTTGCTCGATGCCGGCTGCTTGCACTTGCAGAAACCACTCGCGGCACGTCGCGTCGCGCTCGAGGCGCAACCCGTAGAGCAGCGCGTCGCCGCGCGAAACCACCTGCGCAGGAACGAGCGCATCGAATCCGCTGCGCAAGCTGCTCGGCACGCGGAACGCAGCGGCGTCCGCAACCGCGGTCTGGCCGCGGCGCCAATCTGGATCCGCTGGAGTCGCCGCACAGCCGACGAGGAGCACGGGCGCGGCGAAGAGCAACCGCATCATCAGCTCCGCTGGCGCCGCGCTTCGAACAGCAACACGCCCGCGGCGACCGCGACGTTGAGGCTGTCGACGGGCTCGCGCAGCGGGATGCGCACGCGGGCGGCAGCGGCGCGCAGCAGTTCGGGCGGCACCCCAGCGGCCTCGGCGCCGACGACGAGTGCCATCGGCTTCTTGAGGTCGACCTCGGTGTGGGTCTGATCGCCGCCGCCATCCGCGACGACGAGTTGCAGGCGATGGCGCGTGCAGAAGTCGATCACGGCCGCCGCGTCGAGTCCGTGCACGACGGGCAGGCGGAAGATCGAACCCATCGACCCGCGCACCGCCTTGTCACGGAAGGGATCCGCGCCTCCCTTCATCGTGATGCAGCCCGTGGCGCCGGCGGCCTCCGCAGTGCGCAACAACGAACCGAGGTTGCCCGGGTCGCGCACGCCCGCGGCGACCACGACGAGCGGCCCCAGGTCGGAGCGCAGTAGATCGGCCTCGGCAACCTCGAGCTTCGCGAGCAGCACAGCGACCCCCTGCGGCGTCTCCAGGGCGCTCATGCGCGCGAGCACCTCTTCGGAGCACTCGAGGAAACTCCGTGCACTCTGCTGCAACCGCTCCCGCAACTTCGCATCGGTGAGCCGCGGCGACACCGCCGCCTCGAGCACCGGCAGCTCGGCGTCGAGCGCCTCGGTGACGAGTCGCACGCCCTCCGCGAGCATGACACCCTCGAGCGCGCCTACGGCCGCATCGCGGAACCGCTGGATCGCGGGGTTCTTGCCGGACGAGATCTCCTTGCGCGGAGGCAGCATCCGCATCAGGACCTGGTCCGCTTGATGGTCTTCGCCGCCGGCTTGGCCACGGCCCTCGCTCCGGGTTTCTTCGCCCCAGGCTTCTTGGCCGCGAACTTCCTTGCAGCGGTCTTTTTCGCGGCTGGCTCCTTCACCGCGGACTTCTTCGCGCTGGTCTTCTTCGCAACGATCTTCTTCGCTGCGGGCTTCTTCGCTGCGGGCTTCTTCGCCATGACCTTCTTCGCCGAGGACTTGGCCGCGGGTTGCTTCGTTGCGGGCGCGGCCGGCTTCTGCGGCGCCGCC
>JAYUCN010000365.1:0-11946 GCA_043740335.1 Planctomycetota bacterium | reverse complement strand
GCGGCTTCTCGCCTGCTCCCGCCTCACCAGCCATCACGGGCAGCGCCGGCACCCCACACAACCACGGGTTGGTCGCCGGCACCGTGAATGGCGACGGTCATCTTGACCTGGTGGCCGTGAACTCCGGTGACGGCACGGTTGCCGTGCTGCTGGGCGACGGCAGCGGCGGATTCGCGCCCGCAGCGGGGTCGCCGTTCGCTGCCGGGCCGGGTCCCTATCCGTCGGCGTTGGGCGACGTCGATGGCGATGGCAACCTCGATATCGTCGTGCCCGATAGCGGCACGGGCCAATACGCACGCGAACACGGATCGCTGGCGCGGACGGTCCCGGTCCTGCTCGGTGATGGCAAGGGTGGTTTCCATCCGGCTCCGTACTCGCCACTCACGGTGATCGAGGGCCCCTACTTCGCAGCACTCGGTGATCTCGACGGCGACCGACGACTCGACCTGGTGATCACGCACGACGACAGCTCGTCGATCACGATGCTTTTGAACGATGGCGGCACCGGCTTCCGTCCGGCCCCGCAGTCGCCGTTCGATCTCGGTCATCGCGCCTGGAAGGTGGTCATCGTCGATGCGAACGGCGATCACAAGGCCGATCTCGTGCTCGCGACCGGGGACTGCGTGACGGTGCTCCTCGGCGATGGCCGCGGCAGGTTCGCGCCTGCGCCGGGCTCGCCCTTCGCGACCGGACGCGGGGCGTGGACCCTGGCGGTTGGCGATCTCGACGAGGACGGCAAGCTCGACATCGTCACCTCGAACGTCGAGAGCGAGGGTCTGCACGTGTTGCTCGGTCGGTAGGTCGCCACGAGCCGGCGGGCGCCTCGTCGCCGCTCGGTCCCACGATCATGCAGGCGGCCGCATCGCGCCGGTCCTCGTTGCGTGCTGTGCCACTTTTCTGCCACCCGCACAGATCCCTGTCGAAGCCCGCAACACCCGCAGCGCTCCCGTTCGCCGGCGTCGAACTTTCCTTCAGACCGAACGTTCCGCCGTCCGAGATCCTTGACAGCCCGTTCCCACGGAGCCTAACAAGGGCCCCCCAACACCGCATGGCCAGCCAGAAGCAACTGGGCACCCCCCTCGTGATCGTCGAATCGCCCGCCAAGGCGCGCACGATCGCCAAGTTCCTCGGCTCCGCCTACCGCATCGAAGCGAGCATCGGCCACATCCGCGACCTGCCCAGCGACGCCAGCGAAGTGCCGCCCGAACTCAAGAAGGAGAAGTGGGCCAAGCTCGGCATCGATGTCGAGCACGACTTCAAGGCGCTCTACGTGGTGCCGGCCGACAAGCGCGACCACTTGAAGAAGCTCAAGAGCATGGTCAAGGACGCGCCCGTCCTCTACCTCGCGACCGACGAAGACCGCGAGGGCGAGTCGATCTCCTGGCACCTCGTCCAGGAACTGCAGCCCAAGTGCGAGACCAGGCGCCTCGTCTTCCACGAGATCACCAAGGCCGCGATCCTCGAAGCGCTCGAGCACCCGCGCCAGATCGACATGGACCTAGTCGAGGCCCAGGAGACACGCCGCATCGTCGACCGCCTCTACGGCTACACGGTGTCGCCGCTGTTGTGGAAGAAGGTGCGGCCGCGGCTGTCCGCTGGGCGCGTACAAAGCGTCGCCGTACGGCTCATCGTCGAGCGCGAACGCGAACGCATGCGCTTCCTGCCGGCGGAGTACTGGAGCCTCGATGCGGTGTTTGCGGGGATCGGTGCTTCTGTCCAGGCTGACGCGACGCCGTTCACGGCGAACCTCAACGCGCTCGGCGACAAGCGCGTCGCCACGGGCCGCGACTTCGACCCTGACACGGGCAAGCCGAAGGAGGGTCTCGTCGTACTCGGCGAACAGCAGGCTCTCGGCCTCGCCACCGAACTCGCCGCGCAGAAGGCCACCGTCACCGAGGTCGAGCAGAAGCCCTACACCGAGCGGCCGTATCCGCCGTTCACGACGTCGACGCTGCAGCAGGAGGCTGCGCGCAAGCTGCGGTTCGCCGCCCAGCGCACGATGCGCGCCGCCCAGCGCCTCTACGAGAACGGCTACATCACCTACATGCGCACGGACTCGACGACGCTGAGCAGCCAGGCGATCGATGCCTCACGTTCGCTCATCGCGCGCGAGTTCGGACCCCAATACCTGCCCGACGCACCGCGCCAGTACCAGACCAAGGTCAAGAACGCGCAGGAAGCGCACGAAGCGATCCGCCCGGCGGGCAGCGAGTTCGTGCACCCGCAGTCGCTCGGCGGCGATGTCGGCGAAGACGAACGCCGCGTCTACGAAATGATCTGGCGCCGCACCGTCGCGAGCCAGATGAAGGACGCCAAGGGCCAGCGCACGACGATGACGCTCGTCATGCCGACGAAGCAGCGCGGTCCCGCGAAGTTCACGGCGACCGGCAAGACGATCGACTTCGCCGGCTACCGCCTCGCCTACATCGAGGACCTCGAAGAGGCCGAGAGCGAACTCGCCGACGCCGAACGTGTGCTGCCCAACCTCCAGGCGGGCCAGCAGGCAACCGCACAGGAACTGAAGCCCGCGGGTCACACGACGCAGCCACCGCCGCGCATCACCGAAGCCGGCCTCATCAAGGAACTCGAAGCGCGCGGCATCGGCCGGCCGTCGACGTACGCGGCGATCATCGAGACGATCGTGCGGCGCGAGTACGTGTTCAAACGCGCCACGGCGCTGGTGCCGACGTTCACGGCGTTCGCGGTCGTCGACCTGCTCGCGACCCACCTCGGCTACCTCGTCGACTACCAGTTCACGGCCAAGATGGAGGACGACCTCGACGAGATCAGCAATGGGCGCGCGCGGCGGCTCGACTACTTGAAGGGCTTCTTCCTCGGCGAGAAGGGCAAGGGCGGCCATCCCGGCCTGCGCGACCGCGTCAGCGGCGTCGAGAAGGACATCGACCCGCGCAAGGTCTGCTCGATCCCGCTCGGCACCAACGAGAACGGTGAGCTCGTCGAAGTGCGCGTCGGTCGCTACGGCCCGTTCCTGTCGTGCGGCGACAAGCGCACGAGCGTGCCCGACGAGATGCCGCCCGACGAGATGACGCTGGGCAAGGCCATCGAACTGCTCGTGAAAGGCGGCGACGGGCCGAAGGTGCTCGGTGTCGACCCGGCGACTGACCAGAAGGTGTTCGTCAAGATCGGGCGCTTCGGTCCGTACTTCCAGCTCGGCGAAGCCAAGGAGAAGGAAGGCGGCAAAAAAGGCGACAAGAAGGGCGCCGGCAAGAAAGAGGATCGGCCGAAGATGGCGTCGCTGCTCGCCGGCATGGAACCCGAGACGGTGACGCTCGAGCAGGCGCTGTCGACGCTCGCGTTGCCGCGCACGGTCGGTGTGCAGAAGCCCAAGGATGCCGAGACGGAAGAGCCGATCCTCGCCGCGAACGGCCGCTTCGGGCCCTACCTCAAGTGGGGCAAGGAGACGCGCAGCATCCCGGCGGGCACGACGCCGCTCACGGTCACGCTCGAGCAGGCGCTGGCGCTGTTCGCGCAACCGAAGACCGGTGGCCGCGGCCGCGGGCCCGGCGTGCCGCAGAAGGCGAGACGCGAAATGGGCGAACACCCCGACACGAAGGCACCCATCAAGCTGCTCGACGGTCGCTACGGTCCCTACGTCACGGATGGCACGACGAACGCGTCGTTGACGAAGGACGAGAACCCCGACGAGCTCACGCTCGCACGTGCGGTCGATCTGCTGAAGGCACGCGAAGCGAAGGGCCCGGCGAAGAAGCGGCCCATGCGGCGTGCTCGGAAGCCGGCGGCGGCGAAGAGCAAGTAGCGAGGGTCCGTCGCGCGCGGGCGCACCTCGCAGCCGTCATGAGCCATCGCGGCGAACACCGCCGCCAACCTCACGCCGACGATCACGATTCACTGGAACGACGAGCGCAAGGACCAGAGCGTTCCACTGCCCGACGCGAACGCGCCGCCCAGAAAGTGATCTCCCCGACGGCTTCGCCCGCAGGCATGCGGGCGCAGCGGCGAAAGACGGATCACCTGGCAATCCCGCCCACGGCAACGCGTGAGTGGATCACGCGCAAGAGCGGGCCTTCCACATCGAAACGATGAGTCGCTCGTCGCGGTGCGTCGCCTGATTCGCCTGCAAGACGACCGGTAGCAGAGACCGGCCCGGATGCGGCGGCGCGGCCTTCGGCGAAGGCAGTTCCACCGGGCCACGAACGCGAGCGCCCGGTCGCAGCGGCCCGTCCGCGCAGTTCGATTGAACTCGCGCTGCGCCGAGTGCCGATTCCAGATACCCATGGCCAGGATCGCGACCGGACTCGCCGTCACGGCGATCACAGCAGGTTTCGTTGCGGCTCAGGAGCCGACCCCCGTCGACCTCTCGGGACGGCAGATACGTTCCATCAACGAGAACCCGGACGCACAGACCCCGCAGGCACGCGACTGGTTCCGGCGCGTCGACGTCTGGGGCTACGTGTCCGCGACGTACTTGCAGACCACCCACGGTGGCTCCCGCCCGCGCGGTTCGGCCGCCGTCGACCAGGCCTCGCTGTTCCTGAGTGCGGAGGTCGACGACAACGTCTCCGCGTTCTTCGAGATCCAGACCGATCGTTTCCAGACCAACCAGACTTTCGACGTGCATGTCGGCGAGGTCTACGCGCGCGTGAAGCACGCGCTGCGCCTCGATGGCGAGCAATGGCTCGGCGTCAAGGTCGGGCGCTTCGACATTCCGTTCGGCGAGTCCTACCTGCACGACGACTCGCCCGACAACCCGCTCATCGGCACGGCGGTGTCGCACACCTACGACGTCGACGAGGGCATCCTCGCGTACGGCAAGTGGCACGGCATCGGCTTCGTCGGCGCATTCAGCGACGGCAACTCGGATCGGCAGTCGTCGGGCGAACCGTCGAAGGCCGTGACCGCGAAGATCTACGGCGACCTTCTGCCTTGGCTCTATGCCAGCGGCAGCGTGCTGAACTCGGGCCGCACCGACAGCAGCGCGATCTACCTCGGCGGCATCTGGCTCGACCAGGTCGGCGCGTTCGGGAACTCGACGGCGGGCCAGAGTCCCAGCACCGGTGTCGGCGTGACGCTCGCCGAACTCGACCTGCGCGCGGGAGTGCCCAACCGCGCCACGCTCGTCATGAACGCCGGCTACGGACGCCTGCGCGACGTCGAGCCATTCGATCGAACGTTGTACTGGTTCAGCCTCGAACCGACGGTCGCGCTGTGCGAGACGCTCGACGCAACGCTCCGCTACAGCGAGATCGGCACCTACAGCGACACCGAGGGTTATCAGTTCTCGGGCCGCCCGTTCGCCAACGCCGACTCGCCTTATGGCTACGACCTCTCCAGGCTGCAGCAGCTCGAGGTCGGCCTCGCGTGGCGCCCCCAGCGCGGCACGATCGTGAAGGGCGAGTTCGGGTTCGACCGGCTGCAGGCGATCGACACATGCCCGTTCGCCGGCGAGACGCGCTGGTTCGTTGCACTGCAGTTCGTGGTGAGCTTCTGACGTGCGCGCTCGCTTCCACACCATAGCACTCGCCTGCGGCCTCACCACCTCCGGTGCAGTCGCGCAGGGACGAGAGCTGAACGCGTGCATGCACGACCTCGCGACCTGCCTGCGCGCGGCGCTCGCGGGCGCCGAGAGCGGTGACGCCGCCGCGGCCGCCGCCGAGGGCGGCAAGATCGAGAAGCTCGCCGCGCAGATCCCGGGGCTCGCGCACGAACTCGATGCGTCGCTCGCCGCCGATGTGCGCTGGCACAGCGCCCAGGTCGCCCACCGCGGCAACGAGCTCGCCGCCGATACGGACCTCGCCGCACAGCGCGCGCGGCTCGCCGGCCTTCGCGGCGCGTGCACTGCGTGCCACGTCGAGTTCCGCGAACGCGGCGAGTCGGGCGTACCCTGGCCAGCCGCAGGTGAGGCACTCTTGGGCCGCGTGCGCGTGCGCACCGTCGACGGCCAGCCGCGCGACGACGCACACCACGTCGTCGTGTTCCTCGAGGGCGTACAGCGCCCCGCTTCGGCTGCGGCGCGCGGCAAGATCGTGCAGCAGGACAAGGCCTTCGTACCGGACCTGCTGGTCGTGACTGCCGGCACGACGGTCGAGTTCCCCAACCTCGACGCGGTGTTCCACAACGTGTTTTCGCTCGCCATGCAGCAACCGTTCGACCTCGGCATGTACGGGCGCGGGGAGACCCGCGCCGTCGCGTTCACGCAGCCGGGGCTCGTGAAGATCTACTGCAACATCCACCCGGAGATGGTCGCGCACGTGCTCGTGCTGCGCGGGCCGGACGCGGCGATCGCCGCACCGAGCGGCTTCTTCGCCCTCGTGGACCTGCCGCCCGGCGAGTTCATGCTGCGCACGTGGAGCGAGTTCGGCGGCGATCTCTCCCGGCCCGTGGGCGTGAAGGCGGGCCCGCAGCCCACGCTCGTGCTCGAGATGCAGGAGACGCAGCGCCGCCTGCCTCACGCCAACAAGTTCGGCCACGCGTACCGCGACAAGTACTGATGGTGATGCGACTCGGATTGCGCGGCAAGCTGATCGCGGGCTCGGTGGGCCTCGTGGTGGGGTTCCTCGCGCTCGGCTGCGGCGTGCTGTCCGCGTTGATCTCGCACTACGCCGACCGCCAACTCGCGGTCGAGCTCACTGCTGCGCGCCGCAGCTTCGAGAGCCACTCCGTGATTCGGCGCGAAGCGATGCGCCGTCGCGCCGAGTTCCTCGCCGACTCCGCCGTGCTGAAGGCGCTGCTGAGCACCCACGACCGTCGTACGATCGAGGACGGCCTGCCGCGCATCGCGCGCTGCGGCGAACGTGATCTGCTGCAGCTGCTTGGCACCGATGGCCGGCTGCTCGCCAGCCTCGGTGCTGCGCCTTCCGCCGACGCACTCGATGGCAACGACGCAGCGGACCGCCTCGTCGTGGTCGAGGGCCGCTGTTTCGCCGCGGTGCAGGTACCAGTGCGCGAAGGGGAACTGGCGCTCGCGACGTTGCTGCTCGGCGACGCGGTCGACGACACGATGGCGCGGGAGATCGTCGAGGCGACGAGCCACGACGCGATGCTGCTGCACGACGGCCAGCTGCGCGGCAGCGCGAGCCAGGCCGTGCCCGACCGCCCGTTGCTCTCGTCGTCCGAGACCGCGGCACTCACACATCCCGGCACTGCCGCCACCGACGCGGCCGGCACCGTCGTCACGATGACGGTGGCCGGGCACGAACGCCGCGCGCTGCGCATGCCGCTGCATCCCGGCGGCGGCACGCTGCTGCTGTCACGCGATCCCGAGCAGATCGTGTCGTTGCGGCGGTCGGCGTGGGCCCTGCTGCTCTCGGTCGCCGCTGTCGTCGGCCTGATCGGCGTGCTGGTGTGCCTGCGCACGGCCCAACGGCTCAGCAAGCCATTGCAGGAACTGACACGCGCCACCGACCGGCTGGCGGCGGGCGATCACGCGGTGCGCGTCGCCGAAGCGGGCCACGACGAGGTCGCGCGCCTGGGACGCGCGTTCAACGCGATGGCCGCGACGATCGGCAGGCTGCTCGCCGACGTCTGGGAGCAGGTCGAGCGCGCCGAAGCCGCGAACCGCGCCAAGGACGGCTTCCTGTCGACGGCGAGCCACGAGTTGCGCACGCCGGCGACCAACATCCGCGCCGCCGGCGAGATCTTGCGCGAGTACGGCGACCTGGCCACGACGGCCGAACGCGCGAGTTTCGTCGACATCATCCTCGCCGAGACGGAGCGCCTCGAATCACTGGTCGGCAAGGTGCTCGATTTCAGCGAGATCGAAGCAGGCACCAAGAAGTGGGCGCGGCAATCCGTACAGCTCGTCGAACTCGCGGACGTCGTGCGCGACACGCGCCGGGCCGCGGCCGCGCGCAAGCGAGTCGAGATCGAGGTCGAGGCGACGCAGGACGGCGAGGTCTTCGGCGATCGCGAGGCCTTGTCGCGCCTGCTCGGGCACCTGGTCGAGAACGCGATCCACTTCTCGCCCGAGGGCGGCGTGGTGTCGATGGCGATCGCACACGCGGCGGAGCACGTGGAACTGCGTGTGCGCGACCACGGACCCGGCGTGCCCGACGAAGCCAAGGAACGCGTGTTCGAGCGCTTCTACCAGCACGGCGACCTGCTGACGGAGAAGCCACCGGGCCTCGGGCTCGGGCTCACGCTCGCTCGCGCAATCGCCGAGGCGCACGGCGGCAGCTGCCACTGCGAAGACGCGCCGGGTGGCGGTGCCCTGTTCGTGGTCGTGGTCGCCGCAGCTGCGCCGACGCTCGTCACAAGCCCTGCGACCTAGACCGGAGGCGTGAACGCGGCGCCGAGCCGCCCGCCGCGTACCTCGTCGCTACTTCGCCTGCAGGACGACGGGCGGTTGTCCTTCGGCGAGCGACATCATCTCGAACTCGCATTGCGCCTTGCCGCCGCCTTCGGTCTCGACGAGGAACGTGAAAAGGCCGAGTGGCACCTGCAGCTTGATGCGGTACGGCCGTTCCATCGCGTGCGGCTGTGCGTAGTCGAAGATCTCGCGGGCCCGTTCGTCCTGCACGCGAATGTGCGTGATCCTCTGCGCAGCCGCGTACTCGACGACGATCTCGCGCTCGACCGCGGCGCGCAGTTCGATCGTCGCCATGGCCTGACCGCCCGCGGCCACGGCGCACTTGTCCTCGCGGATCGACGCCATGCCCTTCCCGTACGCCGAGAGCCGATGCTCACCGACACAGAGGTTGTCGAACGTGAGCTCGGTGACGCACTTCGCGAGCACCGCCTTGCGCCCGTGCGACGCTGCGACCGGCGTGACGTAGATCGTCGGCTCGAGCGTCTCGGTCCCCGCCTCGCGCACCACGCGCAGCACGAGCTTGCCGCCCGGCTCCGTGACCAACATCCCGAGATCCCTCTGTTCGGCCGGCTGCAGGTCGACCCACGGCCCGTACAGGATCGGGTCCTCGCCGGACATCGCGATCACGCGCACGCGGCCCGGCTCGACGTCCTTGAAGCGGAACGACGCGCCCTCGAGGTTGCTCTGCGTCCACCACGAGCCGTGATCCGTCGCCAGGATCACCGCGAGCGCAGAGGGATTCGCGAGGCGCCCCGACGCGTCTGAGATCGTGCCGCGCACCGAACCCGACTGCTGCTTCTTCGGCGAGTCGAACGCTGCGGTGATCTCGATCTCGCCGGTCTCGGGCCACACCTCGCGCGCTTCGACCGGCGGCGCGCCCTTCGGCGGATTCCAGACCTGCACCGACACGTCGTAGGCCTTCTTCTGCAGCCGCACGAAGCGGAACCGCCCCTGCTTGTCGTTGTTGAGGGTCTGCCGGCTCTTCGTGCCGGGCTCGGTCAGGCTGATGAACACGTCGGCCATCGGCACGCCGTCGCGGTAGCGCACCACACCGCGGATCGCGAGTCCCGGATCGATCTTCGCGTTCCACTCGACGGTCGCACCAGGATCTCCATGCAGCACCTCGTCGGCCCAGCACACGGTGCCGCCGCGCAGGTAACCGCCCGGGCCGGCATAGAGATGCAGATCCGGCGGTGCGGCGCCCCACAAGCGGTAGCGGCCCGCAGCATCGGCGATCGCGAACGGACAGCCGAACGTGCTCTCGTAGTCGTACTGGCCGCCCTGCAGGAACGGTGTCGCGATCGCGCGCGGGAAGCAGCGCACGCATGCACCCGCGAGCAGCACGCCGTCCTCGCCCGTGACCGTGCCGAACACCGTGACGGAGCGCAGCAGCGCGATGTCGAGCTGTGCCTGCTGCTGCAGAACGATCGTCGCCTTGCCGTGCCAGAACGCGAACTCGCGGCCCCATGCCTCGACCGGCTGTTCGCCGGGCGCCAGTCCTTCGATCACGTAGCGGCCATCGTCGCCGGTCACCGCACGGCGCGGCGACCACACTTCCTCGAAGCTGTTGCCCGAGCGATGGTTCATGTGCCGTTCCGGAACGCCGACCGCGACGATCGCAGAAGCGACGGGCTTGCCCTGTTCGTCCGCGACGCGGCCGGCGAGCGCGCCGCCGACGTCGGCGAGTACGAGCGTGACCTGCACGGGCGGCTTGCTCGTGTCGAGCAGATCGAGATCGACGAGCTTGGACGGCGCGAAACCCTTCGCCACCGCGCCGAGCGATTGGTCCTTCGGCACGGCGCGCAGCCGGAACGTGCCATCCGTCCCGCTCTCGCCGACGAACGCACCGGCGCACCACGCCGACTGCGGACTCGACAGCCAGACCTGTGCGCCGGCCACCGGCACGCCAGCACCATCGTGCACCGCGCCCTCGACGTCGACGCCCGCGGGCAGTTCGAGGCGCACCTCCTCCAGCTGCCCGGCTGTGACGTCGGCCACGAGTTCCTTCTCGCCGCGCCCGCCGCGATCGCTCGTGACGCGCACCTTCCCCGCGGCAACGTGCGCACGCGCCTCGCCGGCCGCGCTGCTGACGAGTTCCGCGAGCGGTCGCGATGCGCCGGGCACGCTGCGCGCGAGGTAGACGCGGATGCCGGGCGCGTTGCTGCCATCGGCCCACACGACGTGCACGAGCAGTTCGCCGATCGGTTCGGCATCGGCGTCGTGTGCGCCCACGGTTGCAACCGCCTCGCCCGCGACGGGCGCACGATCGACCACCGCTTCGCTGCTCGCCCCGCCGGTCTCGGCGACGGGCGCGGAGGCCGCAACCGCTGGCGAGCGGCTCGTGCTCGACGCTGCCGGCGTCGCCAGGGACGCGTCCTCGCGCGACCACCATAGCCAGCCGACGACGAACAGCGCGACCAACACGACGAGCACGATCCGCTTGTCCACGCACACCTCCGGGGCTGCCCGTGTTGCCAGGGTTGACCCGCGACCCGCGATCCTAGCTCGTGCGTCTCCGAGTAGCATCGTCGGTCCCGATGCACCACACGTTCTACGCGTGACCCCCGAACAATACCTCGTTCGTCTGCGCACCCTCTGCCGGCGACTGCCCGACACTGGCGAGAAGCAGAGTTGGGGCCATCCCAACTTCACGGCTGGTGGTCGCATCTTCGCGGCCGTCGAGGTCTACAAGGGACGCGCGTGCCTCGCGATCGCGACGAGCCAGGAAGAACAGTCGCTGCTCATCGAGGACCCCCACTTCATGAAGGCGCCGTACGTCGGCAAGTACGGTTGGGTGTCAGCGCTGCTCGACACGAAGCCCGCGTGGAAGATGCTGGAACCGCTGCTGTGCTCTGCGCATGCCCGCACGCTTGCGAAGGCCCCACCGAAGAAGTCGCTGGCGCGCGCGACCGGTGCGAAGGCGGCGACGAAGCGCGCGCGGAACCCAGGCTGACACTGCCGCGCGGGGCGCCGCGCTGCGCTCACCACTCACTCCACGCACCAACCGCCCCGGCGATGTAGCCGCTGGTCAGTCTCCGCGCGGCCGAGTAACCTCGCCGACATGTCAGTGGACAGGTTCGTGGCGCACCAGCGGCGAGTTGCTGCAGCAGACGAGGAACGCAGGTGCGCCACGACCGCTGCGATCCGAGCCCGCCTGCCGGCGGTCCTCGAGGAACTGACCACGTTCGGCGTGACCCGCGTCATCCTGTTCGGATCGGTGGCTCGCGGGGAAGCGGACGAAGACTCGGACCTCGATCTGGCCGTCGAAGGGCTCCCCGCAGCGCGGCTGTTCGAAGCCATGGCGAGAGGGCTGCGGGCCGCAGGCCGACCCGTGGATCTGCTTCGCCTCGAAGAGGCACCTGCGACGCTGCGAGAACGCGTGCTCGCCGAGGGTGAGGTGGTTGCCAATGCGGGCTGATCAGCGACGCCGGCTGGAATTGACGCGGCTCGCGACGGCGATCACCGCAGATGTAGCCGTGCTCGACGGTGTCGCGCGCCTTTGCACCGAAGCACAGCCCGCTCTGGCGAAGCCGACCCGCGCGATCACGGCCATGGTCGCAGTCGACCTGCACCGCTACTGCACGGCCGTCGAGAACGTGCTCGAGCGCATCGAACGCGGCGTTGGCGCCTTGCCG
Source organism: Planctomycetota bacterium (assembly GCA_043740335.1). Classification (GTDB taxonomy): domain Bacteria; phylum Planctomycetota; class UBA1135; order UBA1135; family UBA2386; genus DASVAL01. The sequence continues at coordinate 24 of JAYUCN010000365.1, read as the reverse complement.
CCAACGGTCGTCCACGGCGGCCAC
>JAYUCN010000364.1:0-1983 GCA_043740335.1 Planctomycetota bacterium | reverse complement strand
ACGGTGGCATCCGCTACGAGAGCGGCGTGTCGCGCCAGTTCCAGTACGAGCAGACGCAGTCGCGCATCGGCGGCACGCCGTGGGAGTTCCCGCTGCGCTACTGGGAGAATTCGCCGATCCACTTCGCCGACAAGATCCAGACGCCGGTGCTGCTCATGGCCAACGACCAGGACGGTGCGGTGCCGTGGACGCAGGGCATCGAGTACTTCACGGCGCTGCGGCGTCTCGGCAAGGAGGCCTACCTGTTCAACTACAACGGTGAAGGCCACGGCCTGCGCTTGCGTCAGAACATGAAGGACTGGACGCGCCGCATGAGCGAGTACTTCGCGCATCACTTGCGCAAGGCTCCGGCACCAAAGTGGATGACGGAGGGTGTGCAGTACCACGAGCGCGAAACCGAGAAGCTGCCCTACGCGCAGAGCTACATCGATGCGCACGTGAAGCCGGCCCCGGAAGTGGCCAAGCCTGTCGCCGGAGCGGCGCTCGCCGAAGCCAGGCCAGCGTCGGCGCCGGCGGTGAACAGCAGCGATGCGAAGGTCGAGCCGGCGGTGGCACCAGGGAACGGGCGGGGAGTACCGAACGGCGAACGGCGTCCGGCGAGCAACACGCCAGCACCGGCGGGCAAGCTCAAGAAGGGCGACGCAGCCCCCGACTTCCGCATCACCGACGAGGCCGGCATCGAGCGCACGCTGGCCCACTACGGCGGTCGCATGCTGCTCGTCTGGTTCTACCCCAAGGCGGACACGCCCGGCTGCACCGCGGAGGGCTGTGGTCTGCGCGACCTGTTCGCCGACTTCGACAAGCGTGATGTGGCCGTGCTCGGCGTCTCGGTGGACAGCAAGGCCGACAACGCCGCGTTCCGGCAGAAGCACAACCTGCCGTTCGCATTGGGCTGCGACGTCGACCGCACGATGGCGATCGCCTATGGCGCGGCGGACGATGCGTCGGCGACGTTCGCGCGGCGCATCGCGGTGCTCATCGACGGCGAGGGCAAGATCGTGCACGTGTGGCCGAAGGTCGATCCGCGCGCGTTCGCGGCGGCGGCTCTGGCGGCCTTGCCGCTGTGACGAAGGGTGGGACCTGGAGCGCGCCCAAAGCACTCCAGGTCGTGATGACCTGCGAACACGCCAGCCCGCGCATCCCGAAGGAACTCGGGGATCTCGGGCTGCCGGCCGCGGTGCTGGCTTCCCATCGCGCCTTCGATGTCGGGGCTCTGGGCATCGCCGAGGTGCTGGCGCGCGCGCTGCACGCACCGCTGCATGTCGGTGAGTGGTCGCGGCTCGTCGCCGACCTCAATCGCAGTGCGGTGCACGCCGGCGTGATCGCGAGGCGTGTCGATGGCCGTCGGGTGCCGGGCAACGCACTGTCGTCGCCGCAGCGTACCGAACGCCTGCATCGCTACTGGCTGCCCTACCGCGACGCCGTTGCCGGCGATGTGCATGCCGCGAGCAAGCGCGGTCCGGTGTTGCACCTGAGTGTGCACTCGTTCGTCGAGGAACTGCACGGCGTGCACCGCGGCAACGACATCGGTCTCCTGCACGATCCGCATCGGCCGCACGAGGTCGGCTTCTGCGAAGCGCTCAAGGCTCTGCTCGTCAATGCCGGGCTCGTCACGCGCCGCAACTTCCCGTACTTCGGCAACACGGACGGGTTCACGAGCCATCTGCGCGGGCAGCTACCGGCGACGCGCTATCTCGGCATTGAACTCGAATGCAACCAGCGGCTCGCGCGCACGCGGGCCGGGCAGCGACGACTCGCCGTGGCATTGGTGGCAGCACTGCGGGCGATGCTGGCGTAGGCGCCTGCTCAAGCCGTGGCGCTGGCTCGCCTTGACGCGCGATGCAGGCGCCGCGACCATCCTGGACTCCAAGTGACCGACACCATGCGCCCCGACTGCATCGGTCCGTACACGATCCTCGACGTGCTCGGCGAAGGTGGCATGGGCGTGGTGTACCTCGCCGAGCAGCGTGAGCCGATCCGGCG
>JAYUCN010000363.1:0-11947 GCA_043740335.1 Planctomycetota bacterium | reverse complement strand
GGGCCGGGCCATCACCGCGCTCGGCAATGCGCAACTCATGCAGCGGAACTTTCCCGCGGCGCTGGCGGCCCAGCGACGCGTGCGGCGCGACTGCGAGGCGGGCATCGCACTGGCACCCCAGGACGTCGCGCTGCAGCAGCAACTGGTGGTCGCCTGCATGAACATCGCCATCGTCCAAGACGAATGGCGCAAGTTCCGCAGCGAGTGGGATGCCGACGAAGTCGAAGCCGTTCTCCAGCGCGCGACCGCAGTACTCGACGCGCTGCCCGCCGGCGAACCGCAGCGGGTGGCGCGCGAACGGCGCCTCGAGGTGCAGGGGCTCTGGGCCCTGCTGCGCGAATCGCGCGGCGATCGCGCCGGTGCCGGTGCCGACCTGCAGGCCGCCGTCGCGATCGCCACGACGCTGGCGGCGGAGTCGCCCGAGACGGTCGCCTATCGCACGCGCCTGTCGGAGATGCAGCGACGCTACGTGTCCCTGCTGCTGGCCGAAGGCCGCACTGCCGAGGCACTCCCCATCGTCGAACAGGCCGTGGCCCTCAGTGCCAGCATGCAGGCGAGTGCCAATGCCAAGGTGCGCTGGCGCGACCGCCGTCGCGAACTGCTGTTGTTGCTGCTGCGGGCGCGCGGCGCCACCGGGGACATCGATGGCGCGTTCGCGGCCCTCGCCGAGCACCAGGCCATGGGTGACGAACAGCCCGACGACACCCTCGACTGGTTGGGTCGCCAGGAGGCCGCCCGCGCCCTCACCCAAGCGGCAGCGAGCCTGCCCGCGACGGACCCGGGACGGCCGCGTTTCCTCGCGCGCGGTCGTGAGCTGGTGTCGGCAGCGCTGGCCTACGGCCCGGTGCACCTCGAACGCGGCACGGGCCACAACACCATCGCCGTGATGCGCGGCAACACGCTGCTGGTCGCGCGCCAACTGGAGGACGTCGCCGGCGACCAGGCCGCCGCGGCTGGTCGCGCCGGGGAAGCCGTCGAAGCCTATGCCGAAGCCTGGCAGGCCGGGCCGAATGCGCGCGGCGAGAACCGGGCCCGCGACGCTGCCGCACAGTGGCTGCGTTGCCTGCACCAGGCTGGCGATGCTCTCGGCACCACGGCCGCGTTCGGCCGGATCCAGACGCTGTTCGAGCAACGCGCCGATGCCCTGGCCCACCTGGCAGCAGTCGCCACCGAGCTCGCAGCGGCCAGTGCCGAGCCGGCGCAAGCGGCAACCGTTCGCGCCCACGCCATCGCCTTGCTGAGTGCCGCCTGGACTGCGGGCCTGCCACCGAGCGCCTTGCAGGAAGAGCGCTTCGTCGCCTTGCGCGCAGAACCAGCGTTCGTGGCCTTGCAGAAGGCGGCGGCGACCACCGACAAGCAGTGACGCGGGACGCCATGCGGCCTCGCAATCATGCGCGCCATCGCTACGCTGTTTCCCCCCCATGGCCGACCTCGACACCGAGATCCGACGTCGCCGCACCTTCGCGATCATCTCGCACCCGGACGCCGGCAAGACGACGCTGACGGAGAAGCTGCTGCTCTACGGCGGCGCCATCCGCGAGGCCGGCTCGGTCAAGGCGCGCCGGGGTGGCGCCCACGCGACCTCGGACTGGATGGAGCTCGAGCAGAAGCGCGGCATCTCGATCACGAGTTCGGCGCTGCAGTTCGAGTACCAGGGGCACTGCATCAACCTGCTCGACACGCCGGGCCACCAGGACTTCAGCGAAGACACCTTCCGAACGCTGGTCGCCGCCGACGCCGCGCTCATGCTCATCGACGGCGCCAAGGGCGTCGAGCCGCAGACGATCAAGTTGTTCAAGGTCTGTCGCGACCGTGGCATCCCCATCGTCACCGTCGTCAACAAGATGGACCGCCCGGCGCTGGCACCACTGGACCTCATGGACGAAGTCGAGAAGGTGCTCGGCATCACGATCGTGCCGGCGACCTGGCCGATCGGCTCGGGCGACGGCTTCCGCGGCGTCTATTCGCTGCGCGACCAGCAGGTGTTCCTGTTCGAGCGCACGGCGCACAACGCCACCAAGGCCAGCGTGCAGGCGACCGGCCCAGGCGACGAGGCCCTGCGCCAGCTGCTCGGCGAACGCGCGCACGACCAGCTGCTCGACGACCTGCGCATGGTCGAGACGTGCGTGCCGGCGTTCGAGATGCAGGCATTCCTGCAGCAGAAGATCTCGCCGATGTTCTTCTGCAGCGCGCTCGTGAACTTCGGCGTCGAGAACATCCTGCAGCGCTTCCTCGAGATCGCGCCGCCGCCGGGCCCGTTGACGACGCTCGACGGCAAGATCGAACCGAACGCACCGTTCTTCTCCGGCTTCGTCTACAAGGTCGCCGCCAACATGGACAAGATGCACCGCGATCGCATCGCGTTCGTGCGCGTGTGTTCCGGTCACTTCGAGCGCGGCATGTCGGCCAGGCACCTGCGTCTTTCGCGCGACGTGCGGCTGTCGCACCCGCACCGCTTCTTCGGCCAGGAACGCGTGTCGATCGAAGACGCGTGGCCCGGCGACGTGATCGGCCTCATCAACCCGGGCATGTTCCGCGTCGGCGACGTGCTCAGTGCGGGGCCGACCTTCGAGGTGCGCAACTTCCCGCGCTTCGCGCCGGAGATCTTCGCGCAGGTGGCGCCGCGCGAGCCATCGATGGCCAAGGGCTTCGGCAAGGGGCTCACGCAGCTCGGCGAGGAGGGCGTCGTGCAGGTGTTCTGGCCGCGCCACGGTGCCCGCGAACCGATCCTCGGCGCCATCGGCGAGCTCCAGCTCGAGGTGTTCCAGTGGCGCCTCGAGAACGAGTACAACGTCGAGTTGCGCCTCGACCGCAAGACCTGGACGCGCGCGCGCTGGATCGCCAACGTCACCGACGAGCTGCTCGAGATCCTGCCGATGGTGGTGAAGGACGAAGCGGGTCGCTTCGTCGCCCTCTTCCACTCCGACTTCGAGATCGACTACGCGAAGTCGCGCTACAAAGGCCTCGCCCTGCTCGAGACGCCGCCAGCCGAAGAAGACCTCGGCTGAGCGCGCGCGGACACAGCACCGATCTCATTTGCGTTTGCTCGGGCGCACGCTGTCGTCGCCCTTCGCCTCGGCCTGCAGCAGCACCTTCTCGATCTGGTCCCACATCGGCTGGTACTTCTGCACCTCGCGCAACGGCTGGCCGCGACCATCGACTGCGAACGTCGAAGCCGGCAGTGGCAGCCCGCATTCCAACTTCTTGACGACGAGGTGCTGCAGCACCTTCTCGCCCTGCAGGTGCTTCACTTCGAGCAGGGCATGGTCGCGCTGCCGCACGAACAGTTCGACGCGGTCCGCGAGTGGCAGTTCGGGGTCGGCGTCGTCGAGGCCGGCGCGGCGCTTGCCGGCCAGCCATTGCCCCGCCTCCCCGTCGCGATCCGTGCGGGGCTCGACGAGCAGATCGAAGGTCCGCCGCAGGTCGGCGAGCATCGAACTGCCGAGTGGCGACGTCGCCCGGCGGTCGGCCATCCCGGGCAGATCGGCACGCTGGAGCACCTCGCCAGCCCATTCCAGATCGGCCACGATCGCAGGCTCGATGTGCACGTGGCTCTCGCCGAAGGCAGGATTGTCCTCGTAGATGGTGATGCCGGCAGCCGTCTGCGCCGACTCCATGCGGCCCGCGATGCCGTCGCCGAAGGAGAACTCGAAAGTTGCGTGCATGGCGGGTTGTGCTCCGCGCAGGACATGCAGAACGCCGCGCGTCGAGAGATCGAGGCCGCCGGGAAAACGGCCGGTCGTCTCGATCTCGATGCGGGCACTCGTGAGGCGCTCTTCCGCCGCGCGCATCGCCGCTACAATCGGCTCGATGGCATCGGTTTCGGGGGCGGGCGACGCCGGTTTGGGTGGCTCCTGGGCGAAACCCGGGGTCGAGCCGAGCAGCAGCAGGAAGAGCAGTGCGTTCGCGGTACGGTTCATGCTTCGCGGGCGCCGATCCTATCCGGACCGGGGCTGCCCTCCTCGTGATGTCCGGTTTTGGCGACCCGAGAATTGCCCGCTGACGAAACCATGAGCCAATCGCAACCCGTGCCGATCCTGTGGCCACACGTGCCCTCGCCCCGCATGTCCCTGGTCCCGGCCTTCCTGCTCACCGCGACCCTCTTCTCGGCAACGCTGTCGGCCGACGAACTGCGCCTCGAAGATGGCCGCGTGCTCGTGGGCAAGGTGGTCGAGAAGAAGGACACCTGGGAAGTGACAACGCGGGAAGGTGTTGTCATCGTGCCGAAGAGCCAGGTGAAGGCCCCCCCAATCCTCGACGACGAGTTGCGCCGCAACCTCGCCGCCAAGGCCCGCGCCGAAGGTGACACGGCCTTCGCGCATCTCAACCTGGCCAGGGAAGCCCGCGAGCACGGGCTCGAGCCGGAGATGTGGCGCCACCTGGACCGGGCCCTCATGCTGTCACGGGCCAAGGCGGCAGCCACCGCCACCGATCCCGAGGTGCTGGCAACGGGAGCGAAGACCTCTGCCCGCGACCCGCTGCAGCGTCGCATCGAGGACTTCCTGGCCCAGCTCGAACCCGAACTGCTGCCGCGCAAGTGGCGCACCGCAGCCACCAAGGTGCGCGTGCACGAACTGCTCGACCTGCTGCGGGCCGACACGGGTTCCGGCCGGACCGCCGCCATCGAAGAACTCCTCGTGCGGGAGCAGAACGCGGACCAGGACCTGCGCACCGAAGCGCGCCGCAACGGTGCCGATCGGCGGCGCATCGGGGCGCTGGCCGCCCTGCAGCGGCGCGAGCTCGCCGGCAACGACCGCTTCGTGCTGCGCACCGCGATCCTCGACTGCAGCAAGGACGTGCGGGCCGCCGCGATCGATCTGGGCCGCGCTTCGACCGACGGCGAAGACGTCGCCTACCTCGCCGCCGGACTCATGCACAGCAACCCGAAGGTTCGCGTCCGCACGGCCGAGGCATTCGGTGAACTCGGCCACCCCGATGCCGTGAAGCTGCTCGTGCTCGCGGGCCCCAATGCCGGCGTGGCGCTGGCCGCCGCAGATCAGGGGGTGCGCGGGCACGTCGCGTTCCTGACGCAGCAGGCCTACATCCGCGACTACGACGTCGAGGTCGCGCAGGCCGCGTTCATCGCCGACCCCAAGGTCGATGTGCTGCAGAGTGGCACGGTGTTGGACGTCACCGTGGCGGGTGTCTACGAGGTGCAGACGATCGTGCGCACCTACCGTGCCGCCCTGAAGCAGCTGACGCAACAGGACCCGGGCAGTGACCCGCGCGCATGGAGCGGCTGGTTGGCGAATCTGCCCGAGCCCGGTTCGGTGCCGACGACCGGTCGCCGCTGAGCCGGCCTCGTCCGGAGGGGAACTGCATCGAGTCTCGATTGGTCACGTGGGCACGTGCCGCGGCATCCTCCCCTGGCCATGGGCACGGACCGATCGCCGAAGGGGCGTGACGCAGTACCGTCGGCGTCGCCGCTGCTGATGCAGATCGGGCGTGCGTTGACTACGGCGAGAACCTCCACGACCGGTTTCGTCCGTCCCACCATCCTCACACCGACAGCGCCCCCACCTTCTTCTCCGCTGCCGCGACCAACGTGCCGTCGAGAACGAGTTGCTCGGCCACCGCGAGATCCGGCGCCAGATACCGATCGCCGTCGAGCCCCGCGACGCGCGCGCGCAATGCCGCGTAGGCCGCCGCGACACCGCGACCCGGCCGCAGCTTCTCGCCGAGATCCAAGCCCTGCGCCGCACACAAGACTTCGATGCCGAGCACCTTCGCCGTGTTGGCGACGACGATCGCGGCGTGCCGCGCCGCCGTCACCCCCATCGACACGTGGTCTTCCCGATTCGCCGAGGTCGGGATGGTGTCGACGCTCGCCGGATGCGCGAACGTCTTGTTCTCGCTCGCCAACGCCGCCGCCACCACCTGCGGAATCATGAACCCACTCTCGAGCCCCGGATTCCGCGCGAGGAACGGCGGCAGCCCCGAGATGTCCGGGTTCACCATCTGCTCGATGCGGCGCTCGCTGATGTTCGCGAGCGTGCTCACCGCGATCGTCAGGAAATCCATCGCCTGGCTCACGGGCTGGCCATGGAAGTTGCCGCCGCTGACCACGTCGCCATCCGGGAACACGAGCGGGTTGTCCGTGACCGCGTTCGCTTCCGTGACGAGCACCTCGAGCGCATACCGGATGCCGTCCTTGCTCGCCCCGTGCACCTGTGGCGCGCAGCGCAGCGAGTAGGCGTCCTGCACCTTCGCGCAGTTCGCATGGCTCGGCATGATCCTGCTGCCCGCGAGCAGCGCGCGCAGGTTCGCGGCGGTCGCCACCTGCCCCGCGTGCGGACGCAGTTCGTGCAAGCGCGCCTGGAACGGCTTCTCGCTGCCGCGCAGCGCTTCGACCGTCATCGCGCACGCGATGTCGGCCACCTTGGCGACGAGCAGCGCGCGATGCACCGCGAGGCAGCCGATCGCGGTCATGATCTGCGTGCCGTTGATGAGCGCGAGCCCTTCCTTGAAGCACAGCTCGAGCGGCTTGCGACCGAGCTTCTTCAACGCCTCTGCGCTCGCGATCACGCGCTCCCCGTCGTGCACTTCACCAAAACCGATGAGCGGCAGCGCCATGTGGCTCAGCGGTGCCAGGTCCCCCGATGCGCCGACCGAACCCTGCGATGGGATCAAGGGCACGAAGCCACCGTTCCAGAGTGCGATCGCCTGCTCGAGCAGTGCCAGCCGCACACCCGAGAAGCCGAGCGCGAGGTTGTGGATGCGCAGCGCGAACGCGAGCCGGCTCTGGTCCTGCGGCAACGGCTCGCCGACTCCCGTCGCGTGGCTCAGCAGCAGGTTCTTCTGCAGTTGGCCCAACTGCTCGTCGGGGATGCGCACGCCCGCGAGTTTGCCGAAGCCCGTGTTGATGCCGTACATCACGGCCCCCGTCGCCACCGCGTTCTCGACGACGGCGCGGCTCTGCTTCACCTTCTCGCGACTCTGCTTGCCCAAACCGATGCGCACGCCCGGGCGGCTCAACGCAACGAGGGTGGTGAGCGGAAGCGACGGGTCGCCGAGCAGGATCGTGGGCACGACGCGAACCTAGCCAGGCCGGCACACACCGGCAAGCGCGTCATCCACCGCCTTGCCACGCGAACAGCCGCAGGAACGGCAACCACTCCTCGGGGTCGAACGACTCGCGCTTCTCCTTGCCACCGTCGGGCGGGCCGACCAGCTCGAACAGCCGTTTCTCGGCACTGTCGCGGAACTCGGGCTCGGGATCGCGCAGCAGGTGCCACAGCACGAGCGAGTCGCGCGGCGAACGGATCGCCCCCCGCACCATCTTCACGCTCGCGGAGCGCTGGTCGATCGGCGCACCCGCTTGCAGCAGCTGGTCGTACTCGCGCACGGCCTTGCGCAGTTCGGGGGCGGCCGCTGCGGTGAAGAACGGCGTGCTCGCCCCCGCGGCCGTGACCGTCGTCTCGGCCCCGGCCGGCACGAACACGCTGCGCCCGCCCACCTCGAACGTGACCGCCCCTTCCGTGACGCGAACCTGCGCGCGCCCGTCCTCGAGCAGCACGAGTTCGTAGCGACAACCAAAGTCGACGACGCGCCCGACTTTCGTGTCGACGCAGAAGAAACGGGCCTTCACGTTGGGCTGCACGCGCGCTTCGAGGCCGCCGCGCGTGAGACGGAACAACAGCTCGTCCTTCTGCCAGTGCACGAACTGCAGCTCGCTGCCGGGGCGCAACGTGATCTCGGCGAGGTCACCGAGCGGCACGCGCCGTGCCTGCGCCTTGGCCTCGAACGATCGCGACGCGTCGCCCGGTCGCAGACCGCGATCGCGCAGCGCGAACACGATGCCCACGCCACCCAGCAGCAACGCGGCGGCCAACAACGGCCAGCGGCGCCGCCGTCCGCGCATTCGAGTCGGTTCGGCGAGCACATCCTCGCGCAACGGCACGTCACGCCACGCGAGCGGCGCGAGCGCCCGTTCGAGTGCAGCCACCTCGGGGTCCGGCGCCGCCTTGGGGTCGAGCAGGTAGTCGTCGCGTTCGTTCATGACAACCCCGCCTCCTGCAGCAACGGTCGCAGCATCGCCATGCCGCGCGTGAGGTTCACGCGCACGGAGCCGTGCGTGAGGCCCGTGCGTTCGGCGATCTCCTGTCCCGACAGCCCGCCGACGAGGCGCAGCACGAGCGTCTCGCGGTAGGCCTCGGGCAATGCCTGGATGCACGCGAGCGCGCGCTCTGCGAGTTCACGCTGTTCGGCGCTGGCCGCCGGCCCTGGCCCGGTCGCGGTGAGTTCCTCGACCGGTGATGGCGGTGGCATGTGGCGGAGACGGCGCAGCACATCGCGCGCGGCGTTGCGCGCGGTCGTGCAGACGAACCCCGGCAGCGCCGCCGGATCGCGCAAGGTCGCCAACGAACCGAACACGGAACAGAACACCTCCTGGGTCACGTCATCCGCGTGCCGGGCGCCGACCAGCGCCAACACGATCGCATGCACGGTGCGCGCAAACAGCGTGTACAGCGTGGCTCTCGCCTCGCGGTCCCCGCGCTGCGCCATCGGCACCAGGACTGCCCACTGCACTTCGCTGTCGGGCCTGGCCATGCGTCGTTCGCCGCCACGCTGGCTTCCAGGCCGTGGAGACCTCAGCAGGACGCGGCGCACGGGTTCGTGTTAGCGAACGAGTTCCCGCGCTGCCAGCCGGCGCCGTCTCGATCGAGATAATTCCTGGCGGCAGGGCCCTGGGCGAATCGCGGCCGCTCAGCAGCTCGTCGTTGCCCCGGCCCCGGCGCGCAGCGCATGCTGCAAGCGTTCGCGCCACAGCCGCCATGACCACGGAGACCCCCGACGGTCCCATCAAGCACCGGCAGCGAGTGCGTCAGCTTTGCGAGCGGGCGCAGTCCCTTCCCCCCGCCGAGCGCGAGGCGTTCGTAGAGAAGGCGGCAGGCAAGGACACAGCGCTTCTGGACGACGTGCTGTCGATGTTGCGCACCACCGCCGAAGGCAAGATGAAGGTGCTGCCCGCGGCGGGGCCTGCAGGGCCAGCGGGGTTGGACGACCAACACGCCGCTGCCGACGCCGACCGGGCGCACGTCGGCGACGCCGTGCAGTCGACGGCGACCAACGAGCTGCTGCAGAAGCTCGCGAGCGCGCCCAAACTCGAAGGGACGACGACGTCTGCGGTCCGAGCCGAGGAGAAGTCGGTCGAGGCGCTGGAGCAGCAGGGCAAGGCCGAGACCAACGCGACGGTTCGCGGACGCGGCGACGACTGTGGTCGGAACCTGACGACGACGAGTGCGAGGTTTCTTGGCGGAGGTGCAATCCAAGGCCATCTCGAAACCCTGGAATCCGCATGGTTCCTGGGCTGGACGGCCGCGGCAATCTTGTGCGAAGCGTCGCTTCGACTGGTCGACGCTGCGCGCCGCACCCGAGAAGGTGCACGACCACGCCTTGCGACTGCAAGTCACCGATGTGCTGTTCGACGTCGAGTTGCACGAACACCGCCATCGGTTGTTCGTCGTGCCCGAACACAAGAGCTACGACGACCCCGAGGCGCACAGCCAGATGGTCGGCTACAGCGTGCATCTCGCCCAGAGCACGCGTGCAGCGGGAGAACCGCCTGCCCTCGTCGTGCCGATCCTGTTGTGCCATGGCGCTACCGCGTGGCCAGACACCCAACTACCGCACCGCCACCTCGAAGGGCTCGACCCCGAGCTGGCCACCCTACTCACGGCGCTGACCGGTGGACCGACCGGGTCCTGGACGCCAAGACCCTCGCCGACGTGTTCGCCGCGAACTGAGTCAGCGGCCAGCGGCGGTTGCTGCAGCTGTCGCGGTGTTGTCGGCGCTGGCCGCAAAGGGAGCCAACTGAAAGCTGGGGAACCTCAGGTTCACCAGCTTTCAGTGCGAGGGCGTTTCGAGCGTGAGCGGCGGTGCGGTCGGCACCAGGAAGAAGCGGCCGATGCGCACAGAGAAGCGTTTGCCATCGTCGCGTTCGAACGTGTAGGTGCCTTCCATCGTGCCCCACGTGGTCGCGATCGGGCAGTAGCTCACGTAGCTGTAGCTCTCACCGATGCCGAGCTTGGGATACTCGCCGATCACGCCGCGCCCGCGCACCTCTTCCCGCTTGCCGTCGCTGTCGACGATGACCCAGTGGCGCGACAGCAGCTTGGCAGAAGCCGCGCCGACGTTCGTCATCGTGATCTTGTAGCGGAACACGAAGTGGCGCGACTGCGACTTCGACTCCGCCGTCAGGAACTCCTGTGGCAGCAGTTCCTGCGGCAGGTACTGGGCCGCCGCGTGGATGCGGATGCCTTCGGTGGTCGTCTCCGAGTGCGGCGTAGTGGTCATGGGAAGCGGCGGGTCGGGATGCGCAGGATAGAGCTGGCCCGCAGAAATGCGAGGGGGCGGGCTTGCCGGGCTAGTGATCGTGCTCTTCCTCACCGTGGTGGAACAAGAGCTTCCCGTCCGGCGAACTGAGCTCCAGGTGTTCGCCGTTGACCGTACCTGTCCACGTGTCGGCCTTGCCATCGCCGCCGAGCTTCGCCTTGACCGTCACCGACTTGCTGGCCGCGACCCAGGCATAGGTCCCGTCGAGGTGGTCGTGACTGCCGTCGGGCCGCGGGGCCGTGTGCACGAAGACCTTGTCGCTCTTGACGTCGAACTCGACGCTCATGCCCTTGGCGCCGCCAGGCAGTTCCTGGGACCAGCTGCCCGCCAAGGCATGGTCACCGCCGCTGCACGCAGCGACGAGAAGGAAGGGCAACAGGCAGCGCAGGGTTCGCATCGGGATCGGTTCTCCAGGTCGGTGGGCGGTGATTGTGGCCACGGCCGCGGAGAATGCCACCGCGGGTCGTGCGGAAAATCCCTTCCCGCCGTCGCGGCGCGCGGTTGCCTTGTGCCAGCAGTGGGATAGAGGCGAACACACGCTACCTTCCAGCCTATGCGGACCATCCTGCTTGCCGCGGTGCTCTCGATCGGCCACACGGTGGCACAGATCCTGCCCCATGGCTTCGTGATCGAGACGCTGGCGCCCGGCCAGCACGGTCCCACGAGCCTCGACTTCCTGCCCGACGGGCGCCTGCTGTTCATCGAGCAGGACACGGGTGCGGTGAAGGTGCTCAGCACTGCGGCCGGCAACGCGGTCGCCACACTCGGCACGGTGCCGGGGCTGCGCGTCGCCTACAGCCAAGGCCTGCTCGGCATCGCCGTCGATCCGCAGTGGCCCACGCGCCCGTTCGTCTACTGCTACCACACCAACCTCGTCGCCAGCGACCTGCGCATCACACGCTACCAGGTACTCGGCGATCTGACCTTGGCGACGAGCACGAACCTGCAACTCGGCCAGGCCTACGTCGTGCTTCAGGGCATCTCCGACACGACCGCGCTGCACGAAGCAGGCTGCCTTCGCTTCGGTCCCGACGGCATGCTCTACTGCAGTTCCGGCGACGACAACATCCCCTGCAGTGCGCAGGACGTGACGCAAGCGAAGGGGAAACTCCTGCGCCTGCGCGTCGACACGCTGCCGGGCACGGGCACCGGGGTGGCGCCGCGCGCGATGCTGGTACCGCCCGGCAATCCGTTCGCGGGACCGGGCGACATCGCCCCGCTGGTCTGGGCGCTGGGGCTGCGCAATCCGTTCCGCTTCCACATCGATCCTGCCAACGGTGCCGTGTTCGTCGCCGACCCCGGCGAAGACCAGAAGGACGAGATCGACCGCATCACGACTCCTGGTGCGAACCTCGGCTGGCCCTGGTTCGAAGCCGACCTGCCATGGACGGGCTGCACGGGCACCGCCCCCGCGAGCCAGGCGCCGATCGCGTCGCAGGTCATCCCCGTGCAGTACCTCGCACTGATCTCGCTCGGCGTCTGCCGCGCACCGGCGAACGCGCCGTGGCGGTTCGGTCCGGGCTACGACGGCGACTACTTCTACACCGACCACTTCACGGGTCGCATCTGGCGGTTGCGCGACCTGGGCACCGGTTGGGGAATTGGCCCCGCC
>JAYUCN010000362.1:0-4905 GCA_043740335.1 Planctomycetota bacterium | reverse complement strand
CTCGTCATGCCACACCTCGATCGAGCCAGACCCGCACCCGCTCCAGGAGTCCACGAAGATCGCCGGGCAGCACGCGCCCCAGCGCACGTTGCAGGCGTGCCACCGGCACCGGCAGATGTGGCATCTCCTCGGGCAGGTGCGGCAGCGCGCCGAACGCGAGCCGACTCGGTGAGATGTCGAGAGCGCGCGCCGCTTCGACCACGAACGCACGCACCGGGTGCAACCGGCCGCTCGCTACGTTGAGCAGGCCTTGATCGAACGGTGGCTCGCCGGCGAGGACCTCGGCCCGTGGCACGCACGCCAGATCGACGAGGGCTTCGGCCACGTCCCATACCAGCCCGAAGTCGCGCGTCTGTTCGCCGCTGCTGAGCTGTACCGGCGCCTGATGCTCGCGCGCGGCGAGCAGGGTCGGGAACAGTCGCCCCTCGCGCTCGCCCGGCCCGAACACCGTGAACAGCCGCGCCACCAGGGCCGGGAAGTGCAGCTCCCGCACGGCGTGCTGCACGACCTGCGTGCCGGCGAGTTTGCTCTGGCCGTAGAGCGTCGTCGGCTGCGCGGTCACGGACTCGTCGAGGGGAGCGGCGAGTACGCCATATTCCAGAGCCGTGCCGACATGCACCAATCGGAGTCCATCCCAATGTGGCGACGGTAGACGCCGCAGGCCTTCGACCGCCTCCACCAGGAGTGCGTGGTTGAGGCGCCGCATCTGCGCGGGATCGCGTTCGTGCTTCGCCACGCCGTAGCCCGCGAGATGGAACAGCACCACCGGTTGCCACTCTGCGAGCACGGCGTCGAGGTTGCCCGGCCGCGCACAGTCGGCAGCCAGCACGCGCACTTCGTCTCCCGCGTGTTCGACCGACATGCGGTGCGGGTCGCGCGCTACGACGCCGACTTCCGCACGGCGGTCGAGCAGCGCTTGCACCACCCACCGCCCGACGAAACCGGTCGCGCCCGTGACGAGAACACGAACGCCGGTCAGCGATGCGCAGAGGGGATGGGCCACAGCAGGAGGATACTGTGCGTGGTGCCCCGTGCAGAACGCCGCTCGGCTCGGTTGCACACGTGTGCCACGCCACCGCGCAAGAATCGCCTGTAGCCGCCGCCTGGTCGGTGTGTTCGACTCAGCGCGAATGGCTCCGCGCACCCGATCCCTGCTCCGCATTGCGGCGTTCGTGTTGCTGCTGCTCGGTGCTCTGGGCCTGCGCGTGCATCCGGCGGTGATCACTACGAGCCCGGCAGGCATCGACTTCCTCGATGCGGACACGGTGCGCCGACTCGTGCGCCTCCGCCACCTGGACGAAGTCACCGAGTATCCGTCGGTGGAACGACGCGACGGATTCCCCGAAGGCACGACCCTGCAGTGGACGCTGCCGATGGACTGGGTGATCCGCGCCCTCGAAGCCATCGCCCCGCGCATCCATCCACAGGCGCGGCTCTACGAGACCGGTGCCGTACTCGCCGGTCCGATACTCGGCACCCTCGCGGTGCTGGCGTTCGCGTTGCTCGTGCGCCGGCTGCTCGCGCCGGCAAGGGCAGCACTCGCCGCTCTCTTGTACGCAGTGTCCGCACCGGCCATCGAGGTCACGCGGCTCGGCAACGGCGATCATCAGAGTCTGCAGGACCTGTGTGCCACAGTCTCGCTGCTCGGTTGCCTTGTGCTCGCCTGCGGCAATGGCGGCACGGCGTTGGCGCTGATCGCGGGTGCCTCCCTCGGGCTCAGCCTGTGGGTCAACGCCGAGTCCATGGTCCTGCTCGTGGTCGCGGGGTTGGTGATGCTCGTTGCTCTGTGCCCTTGTGATCGCACGACCGTGCAGCGGCGACTGCCCGCATTGCTGCTCTACGCTGGCGCCGGTGCTCTGGTCGCGCTGGCCGGACAGCTCGTGGAGAGTGCGGGCAGCCTGACGCTGGAGTGGGATCGCATCTCCTGCCTCCAGACCGCAGCCAGCCTGGCTCTCGTCGTGTTCGTCGCACTGGCGCGCGTCTTCGATCGCCGCTTGTCAAAACCAGTGGTCGCGCTGCCGCTGGCCGCGGTGGCGGCGGCAGCACTCACCGCCGCGCCGTTCCTGCTGCTGCCGGCACTGCGCGAGCAGCTCGGCGAACAGTTGGCCGCGGCGCGGGCCCTGTCCGGGTTCGCGCTGGCTTGCGTGGCCGAGTACCACGCGCTGTTCGCCGACGGCACGGCCTTGGCGCGACTCGTGTTCGGTGACGCGGTGTTCCTGCTCCCGTTCTGTTTCCTGGCCCTCTTGTTCGCACGTGGCCTGCCGCTGAGCCTGCGTGGTGGCTTCGCCGTGCCGTTCGTCTGCTTCGCGGCACTCACGCTGAACCAGGTCAAGCTGTCGCATCTGTTCGCGATCCCGTGGGCGCTCGTGCTGGTGGCTGGCGGGGCTGCGTGCCTGGACCTGATCGGGCACTGGTTGCGCATCGGTGCCGAGGCGATGCGGCGCACACGGTGGACCATGGGCCTGCTGCTCGCCGGCCATGCCATCTGGCACATCCTGGCGCTGACCTTCACGCCCAAGAACGAGGACGACGCGCGGGCCAACGCCGACCGCCGCGCCGTCGTTCTCGCCGTGCGCGATCTCGACTTCTCGCCGCGCACCCCGGCCGAGGGTCTGCGCGTGACCGTGATGGCGCCCTGGGAACTCGGACACTACCTGCTGTACGAGGACAGAAAGCCCATCGTCGCGTCCAGCTACCAACGCCGCGTCGATGGCATTGCCGACAGCATCGAGGTCTTGTGTAGCCAGACTCCCGAGGCAGCCCTGTCGGTCCTGCGTCGCTGCCGCAGCCGCTGGTGGGTGCGGTCCGGGGATCCGTCGTTCCTGTTCCAGGTCCACCGGGCGTTTCCCGGCCACCAGGAACTCGCGCGCGTGGTGCAAGAGCAGGGCCGCGTGCGCATCGACCTCGACACCTCCGTGCAAACGACGTTCTGGGCGAGAACGGCCGCCGGGGCGCCGAGGCTGCCGTGGCTCGAACTCGTGTTCGAGAGCCCGCGCACGAGCACCTGGTTGGGAGGGTTCCTGGGCCCGCCGTTCCGCGTGTTCCGCATCCGCTATCCCGACGAGCCCGAGTGAAGCCTCGCGGTCCTGGCGCGCGAACTTCATGGCGCGCTGGAGCGCGCGACGGACCGGTGTTCGCCCGTCTCCGCCATCGAGATGCCAGCGGCACTGCACTGGCTGTCGCGCTACCATTCCCGCCGTGACACGCTCGCGACCAAGCCGCAGGGACCTCGCTCCCTTGATCGACACGATCAAGGCGAGAGTGCCGGGCTGGCGCGGGATCTGGCTGTTCGGCTCACTCTCCCGAGGCCAGCAGCGTGACGACAGCGACATCGACCTGGCCGTGCTCGCCGCAGCTCCGGTCGACGCCTTGGAGTCTCTTTGAACTGGGACTCGAACTCGGAGTGCAAGCCAGCCGAGACGTCGACCTGATCGATCTGAGGGCCGTCTCCACGATCATGCGAAAGGAGATCGTCAGCGAAGGCGAGTTGGTGGTCGCGGCCGACGCGGCGGCCTGCGAGTCGTTCGTTGCCGACTCGCTCGCGCTCTACGTCGCTCTGCGCGAAGAGCAGCTGGCAGCCCTCGGCGAATCCAGGAGGGCGAGCGCCGGTGGGTGAAGTCCTCGAGGGCAAGGTCCGCAACATCCGGGATTGTGTGCGTCGTGCACGCGAAGTGGATCCTGGCAATCTCGAGACGCTTTCCCGTGACCTGCTGCGGCAGGAATCGCTGTTGCTCAACGTGCAGCGTGCATGCCAGTCTGCCATCGACCTGGCCGTCCATCTCGTCCAGCAGAGGACCCTCGGCATGCCTGCCGACAGTCGCGACGCGTTCCTGAGGTTGGAGAAGGCTGGGCTCCTGGATGCGGACCTCGGCACGCGCCTTCGCGGCATGGTCGGGTTCCGGAACATCGCCGTGCACCGCTACCACGAGCTCGACCTTCGCATCCTGCGGTCGATACTCGACGGTCGACTCGACGACCTGCTGCGGTTCGCCGAGATCGCGATCGGACTGTCGGGCAAGTAGCGTCCCGAAGGAGTGGCCGCACCACGCGGCACCGCACGGCGCGCCACGCTATGATCCTGCCCCTCCACGGAGGATCATGTCATGAAGCAGTTCGTTCTGTCGGCGCTGGCCGGTTCCCTCTTGCTGACCAGTGCATCGACGCAGACGCCCGACGCCGACAGCAAGGCGTGGGATGCACATCGCAAGACGCGCGTGCTCTACGCCGGCTGGCCCGGCGGTTCGCGCGAGAAGGCCTTCGAGCCGTTCCTGAAGCAGTGGTTCGACACGGTCGGGATCATCGATCTCGAAAAGCTCTCGGTCGCCACCGCCAAGGACTACGACGTGGTCATCGCCGACTGGTGCAGCCAGTACGGCAACGACGGCTACCAGAAGCGCGAGGACTCGCTCTTCAACCCCCATGTCGCACTCGGCGAGGACTTCACCAAGCCCGTCATCGCCATGGACTACGTCAGCTCGGCGCTGCGCGGCCGGCACAAACTCGATTGGCTTTGACTGTGCCTCTCGAACAGAGCGCACGGTGTGCGTCTCGACCACCCGATCTTCCAAGGCCCGCTCTGCGTCGACGTCGTGCTGGACAAGGACCATCCCTACGCGGATGCGCACGACGACCAGGGCACGTGGCTCGTGCACAGCGGTGAGTTCAAGCAGGGCTGTGACGTCGGCATGGTCGCCGACGGCCACGGCTTCGAAGACTCGCCCGATTGCGAACGCATCAGCGGCGGCATCAACAGCAAGGGGCCCAAGGCGATCGCGATCGGCCGCCAGGCCAACCTGCTGCAGTGGGGCTTCTATGGCGCGCCCGATCGCATGACCGGATCGGCGAAGCGCGCGTTCCTCAACGCCATCGTCTACATGAAGAAGTTCGATGGCCAGGTGCCGTTGG
>JAYUCN010000361.1:0-4907 GCA_043740335.1 Planctomycetota bacterium | reverse complement strand
GCGAACACGAGCGCAACTTCGAGACGGTGTTCGGTCCGCTCTGGTACGCGGTGCAGCACAAGCAGTGCTGGTTCGTCGTGCTCTATTCCGACGAAGGCGACCCGAAGACGGGCGAGAAGAACTTCGGCAAGCCCGAATGCCAGCGCATGAGCGACGCGCAGTTCACGTGGCTCTCCGAGACGCTGCTGAAGGCCAAGGCCGCGCGGCACATCTTCGTGTTCCTGCACCACCCGCGCTGGCTCGCGCAGTACGGCACCGACTGGGACCGCGTGCACACGCTGCTCGCGAAGAACGGCAACGTGACGGCCGTGTTCGCGGGGCACATCCACCGCATGCGCTACGACGGCAATCGCGACGGCATCCAGTACTACACGGTCGCTTCGGTCGGAGCGACGCTCGAGTTCGAGGCGCCGGCCGCGGGCTACCTGCACCAGTTCCACGTCGTCACCGTGCGCCCGCAGGGCATCACCGTGGCTGCCCTGCCGGTCGGCACGGTCATGGACCCGCAGCAGATCACG
The DNA here is from genome assembly GCA_043740335.1 of Planctomycetota bacterium. GTDB lineage: Bacteria > Planctomycetota > UBA1135 > UBA1135 > UBA2386 > DASVAL01. The sequence goes on along the minus strand of JAYUCN010000361.1, from coordinate 4,389 downwards.
GGCAAGCTCAGTGAAGACGTCGAGCTCGTGCACCAACACATGAAGCCGACGCTGCAGAGCTGCGTCGCCGCGGGTACAGGCCAAGCCGTGCAGGGCGACGGCCGCGTCGACGCTGTCGTCACGCTGCGCTGCGACAATCCGGCGACGCGCGCGATCGAACTCGAACTCGTACCGCTGGCCGACGAGACCTGGGCCTTCAGCCCCGACCACCAGCACGTCGTCCTGCCACCGGGCCAGAGTGGCACGACCACGTTAGCGGTGCGCCATCGGCCCGACCCGGTGCTGCCGTTCGTGCTGCCGCGCCTGCAGGTGCGCTGCGACTACCTCGCCGCCGACCGGCGCATCGGCCTGCCGCGGGCCGAGTTCGCCTTCGAACTGCCACCACCGGCCGACCTCGGCCAGCATCAAGCACCGCACGAAGGCGTGCTCGAACTCGACGGCAAGACCGCGTGCCTGCAGGTGCCTGCAGCCCAGGTGCAGTTGCCCGACGGACCCTTCACGGTCGAAGCGTGGCTGCGCGGCGAAGACTTCCGCGGCCGCAGGGCACTCGTCGCGAAGACCGAGAACAGCGAGTGGGCACTGTTCTGCAACGACGGCGGCGTGGACTTCATGGTCTGGCTCGGCGACCGCTACGCCCACGCGGTGAGCAAAGCCGCGGTGTTCACGGCCGGACGCTGGCACCATGTCGCCGGCGTGTTCGACGGCAGCAGCGTGCGCTGCCATGTCGATGGTGCGCTCGTCGCCGAGGCCGCGGGCAAAGGAGCGCGCAAGACCAATGCCCTGCCCCTGTTCGTCGGCGCCGATCCGAACGGCAATGGCGCGCCGACGTCCTTCTTCGCCGGTTGCATCGACGAGCTGCGCCTGTCGCGCGTCGCTCGCTATGCCGGGCCGTCGTTCGCTGCGCCCCGCCGCCACGAAGCCGACGCCGACACGGTGCTGCTGCTGCACCTCGACGTGGACTTCGGACCGTGGACGCCTGACTCGTCTTCGCAGAAAGCGCATCCGACACGCGTTGGCACCGCCCACTGCACCGTGGCGTCGCGGCCGGGCAACGCCGGCAGCGGGCGCTGACAGGTTTCAGCGCAGCAAGGCTTCGAAGCGCGGGTCGTCGACCACGCCGCGGAACCCGTCCATCGCTGCCCAGCCGTCCGTCGTGCCCCCGCGCCGCCTGACTTCCTGCAGCAGTTCGAAAAGATGCGCGGTTCGTGCCTCGCGGTCCCGTGCATCCGAGTCCTTCTGCATGATGTCGCCCACGACCCGAGCGGCCTGCAGCGCGTTGCGCGGCCCCGGCAACGAGAGCCACAGATCGGCGACGGCGAGCGCATCGGCGTAGCGACCCAGGTTCTGCAGGATGCGCGTGTGATCCTGGAGATGGTTGTGAGCATTCTGCAAGCCGTCGACGTGGGCCGGTTCGGCTTGCAAGAAGCGCGATTCGTGGTTCTCCGCCCGCTGGAGCCAGTCGAGGGCTTCGTCCTGTCGACCCCACCAATCGAGCAGGTTGCTGAAGTTGTGTTCGTAGGCGGCAAGATCGTGCAGGTAGACAGGCGTAGCCGGAAAGTCGCGAACCTGACGCTCGCAGAGGCCGAGCGCTTCGCGCATCGCGACCTCACTGTCACCAGCTCGGGCCTGGGGCAGGGAGTAGGCGTATCCCGCCAGCGCGGTGGCGCGCAGGGTCGTTCGCGCCTGCGGATCGATGGTCCCTTCGTCGCATTGTCCCGCCAGCAACTCGACGGCCTCGTGGAAGAGTTGGCTCGCACGTTCCTTCTCGCCGCGTCGCTGCCAGAGCAGCGCCAGGTTCGAGGTGGTCTTGGCGAGCGGAGTGACGATGGTCCAGTCCGTTGGTGCCGCGCGTCGCAGGGACTGCATGAGGTCGTACGCACGCTGATGAAGCGCCTCGACCTCCGCCGTCACACCCTGCTCCTGGGCGACCAGGGCCAACACCGAAAGGGCGTCGACCAGCAGCAGGGTGGCCCTCGTCCCGCCGAGCTCCGCCGTACGCAGACGCGACAGGTCCTCGATCGCGCGCGCGCAGTGACTGCGTGCCTCGGCCTGCCGCCCATGTGCGTACAGGAGCCGGCCGCACAAGATGCGTTGCAACGAAGCCGAAAGGCCCGCATCGACCGCGGGTGGCTGCTGCCATTCGTACTCGGCGATGCTGGCGAGGAACGTGGCCTCCGCCGCCGCCACGTCGCCGGTGCGCGCCTGGGCGCCGGCGAGGTTGGCGAGGCTCTGCGCGTAGCGCCCACGGATCTCGGGATTGTCCAGCGCCTCACCGAGCAAGGTGCGATAGCCCAAGACGGCCTCCTGCAGCACCGCGACGCTCACCGTGTCGCTGCCCGGTGTGTTCAAGAAGGTGCTGCTCGAGAACCGGTCCATGAGGCGCGCCAGGGTCCGCTGCGACACGCCGAATTGACGCTCGGCGCGTTCCTTCGCCGCCGCAATCGACTGCGCGGAATGACGCTGCTCGGCGAACAGGGCCGCCGGCACCGCGAGCAACAGGGCCAGCAGCGTCACCATCGTTCCGGTCACGACGGGATGTCGGGCCGCCGACCGGACGCAGCGCAGATGCAAAGGCAACGGCCGCGCCGCGATCGGTTCGCCAGCCAGCACGCGCCGCAAGTCGTCGGCGAACGCCGCCATGTCCGCGTACCGTTGGCGGCGATCACGGTCCATCGCCTTGTGCACGACGATCTCGAGCTCGCGCGGCAGGGCCGCGTTGCCGGCGCGCAGCGGCAGGAACTCGCCGGCCAGCACCTGCGCGCGCAGGCGGTCGAAGTCGTCTGCGGGATATGGCGCGCGCAGTGTCAGCAGTTCGGCCAGCGTCGTGGCCAGCGAATAGACATCGGTGCGCTCGTCGGTCGCTTCGCCGAGATGTTGTTCGGGCGACATGTAGAGCGGCGAACCGGCACCCGGTCCCGTGCGCGTCAGGCGCACGTCGCCGCGCATGCGCGCGAGCCCGAAGTCGAGCACGACGGCGCGACCGTCGGTGGTCAGCATCACGTTGCCGGGTTTGAGATCGCGATGCACGACGCCGTGCGCGTGCGCATGCGCGATCGCTTCGGCGATCTGCAACAGCAACGCGGTGCTCGCTTGCCAGTAGCTGCCGGCGAAGAGCGTCGTGCCTCCCGTCGGCGGCGACACCGCGCCGATCGCCGTGCGCAGGTCGTTGCCGGCAAGGCCGGCCACCGCCCGTCCACGCAGCGTCGCCACCACCTCGGCCATGCTGCGACCAGGGACCCACGCCATCGCCAACCAGGGCACATCGTCCTGCTCGCCGACGGCGAGGATCGGCACCACGGCAGGGTGTTGCACAGCCGCCACCGCCTCGACCTCGCGCCGGAAGCGCTCGCGCGTGCCCGGCAATGGCAGCAGATCGGCGCGGATGATCTTCACCGCCACGGGTCGCCCCAGTGACACCTGTTCGGCCAGGTAGACGACGCCCATGCCGCCACCACCGATGCGGCGCACGAGCCGGAAGTCGCCGAGCTGCCGCGGCACGCCGACCGGCGCCGTGTCGCCGAGCCCGGGCACGACCCGCAGCCGCGCCAGCAGCGTGCGGACCCGTTCGCCGCGATCGCCGAGCGCATCCAGGTACGCCGCCAACGCCGCCGGCCCCTGCTCCTCCGCCGCGAGTGCTGCGGCCAGGACCTGCTCGAGGTCTGCCTGCGAAGGTCTGTCGGCGGCGGCGTCCATGGCGCTCACGGCAGGATACCCGCATGCGCTGAATCCGCCGGTATGCTGGCCTCTGCATGCCCGACGACGGCTCGCCGCCGCTGCCTCAGGTCCCCGACCACAAAGCACTCGGGGACCTGCTGGTGCAACAGATTCCGGCGCTCGAAGCGTTCGTGCGCTTGCGCATGGGCACCGTGTTGCGCAAACGCGAGACCGGCGAGGACCTCGTGCAGACGGTGTGTCGCGCCGCCCTCGAGGGCCTGTCGCGGCTGGAGTTCCGCGGCGACGGGGCGTTCCGCAGCTGGTTGTTCGGCATCGCCGCGAACAAGCTGCATGAACGGATCCGCCTGGTCACGGCACAGCGCCGCGATCCGGCGCGCGAAGAGTCGCTCGACGAACTGCGCGCCAGCGCCGCGCTCGACCGCTACCGCGGCCTTTGCACGCCGAGCCGCGATCTGCAGAGCCGCGAGACACTCGCTCGCATCGAAGCCGCCTTCGATGCGCTGCCCGACGAACAGCAGGAAGCGATCTCGCTGCGACGCATCGCCGGCCTCGATTACGGCGACATCGCCGCCAGCATCGGGCGCAGCGAAGGGGCCGTGCGCAATCTCGTGCACCGCGGCCTCGCGCGCTTCGCGTTGCTGCTCGAAGACGCGGGCATCGGTCCGCCCGCGGACTGAACGGCTCATCGGGACCTCCGAGCCCCTCGGTTCCGCG
>JAYUCN010000360.1:0-4907 GCA_043740335.1 Planctomycetota bacterium | reverse complement strand
CGGCACCGGCTGGCACGTCGACGCGCGCCAGCACATGGGTCGGATCGCTCCCTTGCAGCACCACCGCACCGGCGTCGATCTCTTCGCCGAGGTGCGCCAGAACGTCGTCGACGATGCCAGCACGCGGCACCACGAGGGCGATGCCCGCTGGGCCGACATCGGGCAGGGATTGCAGTACCTGCTGTGCCTGGCCGAGGCGCGCGGCCTGCGTGTGCTGCTCGACCTCGGCCTGCTCGACGGCGCGCTGGCTCGCGGCATTGCCGTCCGCGTGCAGGGCCCGCACGCGTGCCAGTTCCCTGCTGGCCGCCGACAAGGCTGCGGTCGCAGCGGCGAGGTCGGCGCTGGCCTGAGCCCGGCGTTGCGTCAGATCTGTCCGTTCCGCGATGGTGAGCCGCGGCACGAGCATCGCCACCACACTCTCCGCATCGAGTACTTCGCCGATCTGCGGCAGCGGGCGTGGGCCAGCCTGGAGGCGTCCTGGCAGCGGCGAACGCACCACGAACGCGCGCGCCGGGTCCGCGAGCAGACGACCTGGCGCCGCGAAGGTCGGCACGAGACTGGTTGCTGCCAGCGGTGCCGTGACGATGCCGAGCGTCTCCACGATCTCGTCGTCGAGTTCCACCTTGCCCGGTTCGACGGCCGCCGCTTCGGCGGCCTCGGCCGCCTTGGGTGCCGCCGCCGGTGCCGATCGCCACAGCCAGTGCCCGACGCCGACGCCGAGCAGCGCGCCGCACAGAGCACCGAGGACGAATCGTGTCGCTGTCATTGGACTCGCTCCGGCACGGCGTGCTGCCATGCCAACAGGCCTTCGCCGATCGGTTGCTGCAGCGCCACCTCCAGCCGCAGCCATGCTTCGCGCGCACGGTGCTCCTGCTGCGCCAGGGCTGCGCGCGCCTCGACGTCGTCGATCCTCGCCGCGATCACGGCACCCTGGTCGTCGGCGCCGAGTGCGGTGCGGCGCACCGCCTTCGCCACGGCCGTGGCCGTCGTCGCTGCCAGCACCTGGGCGGCGTCGAGTTCCTGGCGCTGGCGCGCGAACTGCTGCAGCGCCGACTCCACTTCGGTGATCACCCTCGTCTGCACTGCTTCGACGGCCACGGCAGCCGAGGCGCGGTCCGCCGTCGCCTTCTCGATTGCCGCACCGTTGCCGTGGAACAGCGGCAGGGTGAAGCCGATATCGACGCGGTATTTGTGCAAGCCCTGGTCGTACTCGTAGCCGGGTCCGAGTTCGAAGTCGGGCCACTGTCGCGCCACCTCGAGCCGCAGCAAGGCTTCGCTGCGCGCATAGCTGCATAGCGCTTCGGCAACGTCGAGACGATTGCGCATGGCGGCGGAGGCAAGTCGTTCCTGAGTCGCGCCGTCGAGTTCGGGCAGGGTGGCGACCGGCAATCGAACTCGCCGCGCATCCAGGGCCGCCGGGGGCAATCCGAGTGCTGCCGCCAGGGCTGCATGGGCAGCCTCGGTCTCCCGGGCGAACGCGGCTCGAACCACCGCTGCGCGCTGCGCGTTGCTGCGCGCGCGGTCGACTTCGATGGCATCGGCGGCGCCCACGTTGGCGCGTTTCTCGGCCAACGCCACGAGCTCCCAGCGCAACCGGGCCTGGTCTTCGGCCAGTGCGTCGAGCTGTTGCCGCAACACCACGGCGAACCCGCCGGCGACGACTTCGATCCGGATCGCCTGATCGGCACGCAGAACGCCAACGCGCGCGGCATTCACTTCGCTGGCAGCAGCTTCCATGCGCGCACCGCGCTGGCCGGACAGGTCGAGCGGGAACAACAGACCGACGGTCGCGAGCCACTGGTTCGCGCTGCCCGGGTTGGCGACAACGCCCGGGCCGATGGCCAGCCTCGGATTGCCGAGTTCGGCGACCACCGCGTGGGCCGCGCTGGTCCCAGCGAGGTGTGCGCGAGCCGCCTGCAGTTCGGGCCGATCAAACAGTGCGATCGCCTGCAGGGTCGCAAGATCGAGGGCTGCAGGCGGCCACTCGGCGGGCTTGCTACCGAGGAACGCAGTTGCGAACTGCCGCAGCGCCGGCTCGTCGAGGCTGCGCCGTGCGTAGGCAGCAGGCAGACGGTCGACGTCGATCGGGGAGGCCGTGTACGTCGCGCAACCGACAAGCGCCATCACCATCGACACGCCAGCAACAGCGCATGGTCGTCGCCTGCTGCTGTTGCTGCGCTCGATCATCGCGGCCAGATTAGGGGGCGTCGCCACGAATGCAGGATGGAATCCCGGCAGACCACGAAGCTGGCGAACAGCGAATGCTCGCTGCGCGTGCGGGGTCTGGGCGGAGCCGCGCGCCTGCGCCACATGGGTTGGCCGACTGCATCGACGATTCGCCAAGATGATGCAGACGTCAGATGACAGGAGCATGAACGCGAAGGAGCCCCGACAGGAATTCGTCTCGGGCGTCGGCCATTGGCGCACGCAGACAGACTGTGCCCAGACTCCCGGACTCGACGCATGATTGTGTCGCCGTTGCGAGGCAACTACCGTAGTTCGATGCTCGCTCGCCGCACGCAACCCACGATCGCGGGTGCACTCCTCGTCTTGCCGTTGGCTTGCGCGTGTGCGGCTCCAGACCCGCAGTCGTACTGGGGCCGCCACTTCGACGGACCGACCTGGTCCGGCGCCCTGAGCGCGCAGACGCAGAGTACCGAGAGGCTGATGCCAGCGCTGGTACTGCTGGGGCTCTCGGCCGGGTTCGCGGTGGTGGACCGTTCGTCGCAGATCGAGGCGAGGGAAGGGATTTTCACCGGGGGCAGCGCGGCCGCGGGGGACGCCGGGGCGATCGGGCTCGGCGTGCTCGGCGCGGGCTTCGCGGTCGGCGCCCTGTCGGCTGGCGACGACGGCCACGCGATCGAGGTCTTGATCGAGTCGTTCGCCGTCGTCGAAGGTACGAGCGAGATCCTCAAGCACATCACGCAACGGGAACGCCCCGACCGCAGCAGTCGTGACTCGTTCCCGTCCGGTCACACGGCGGCTGCGTTCACGATGGCCACGTTCCTCGCGCGGGGCGTCGACGACCTCGGCGACGGGTGGTACGACAAGCTCGGCTATCTCGCGTACGTGCCCGCGGTCTACGTCGGCATCGACCGTAGCGAAGCCAACCGTCACTGGCCGTCGGACGTCGCGTTCGGCGCGTTCCTCGGCCTGTTCCTCACCAACGTCGTCTACGACGCGCACTACGGTACCGCCGGCCACCCTGGCATCTTCGGCTTGCGCGGCCTGAGTCTCGAACCCGAGATCGTCGGCGAGGCCTCGGGTCTGGCCCTGGTATGGCGATTCTGAGGAACATGCTGGTCAGATGACAACGTCGTGCACTCCGAGAGCACTGTCGCCACACGTGATCCTCCTGAAGCGAGACGCGCTCGGGAGCGTCGAGCTCGTGCACGATCGGTCCGGCCTCGCCGTGCGCCGTGTTCCCTCGCGTGCGCCGATACTCAGCACCGTCGCGCGCCTGCTGATGCGTCGCGAGCGCCGGGCTCTCCATGCCCTGGTCGGCTTGCTCGGGGTGCCTCGCATCATCGATCGGGAAGGGCCAGGTGGCGCTCAGTGGCGTTCGTGGTTGCCGGGCGAGGCCCTGGCGCTCGCACCTCACCTGCCACTCGACTTCTTCGAGCGCCTCGAAGAGCTCGTCGTCGCGATTCACTCGGTCGGCGTCTGCCACAACGATCTGCACAAGGAGACCAACATCCTGGTCGGCGACGATGGCTATCCGGCGCTCCTTGATTTTCAGCTCGCCAGCTTGCACCGCCACCGCGGGCGTGCCTTTGCCGTGCGGGCCGCCGAGGACCTGCGCTACGTGGACAAGCATCGCAGGAGCTACTGCCGGCGCATGGGGAGAACTGAACCCGTGGGTCTCGCGGCACCGCGCAGTTCGCTGCTTGCTCGTGGCTGGCGCCTGCTCTGGAAGCCCTTGTACAATTGGACGACGCGGTCGAAGACGCTGCGGACCAGGATGCCCGGGGAGCCGCGACGACCGCGCAACGGCCCCTGGCCCACGTGGGCACCGCCGGTCGGACCACGTCCGAACGTGCGCGCCTGACGGATAGCAGCGCCGTCGTCCGTCGGCATCTCCGCAGTCTGCTGCGCTGGTGCGGTCGGGGCGGAAGGAAGAGGCTCGCGATGGTCCAGCCGCCGCGCACGCAGTAGACTCGCCGATCCACGAAGAGCAGCACCAGCAGTTGCCGCAGCGGCGGCGCGCCTCGTGTTCCAGTTGCCGATGACCAAGATCGCCACGCGCGCGCCCCAGCCAGGCGCTGTCCAGCACTCGAGCCCCGAACCGTCGCGCGCCGTCCCAGGCGGATTGTTGTCGGCCTATCGTGATCGCATCGTGATCGCGGGCCTGGTGCTGGCCACCGGCCTTTGCATCGGCCCGATCCTGCGCGTGGTCCTCTACACTTCGTTTCACGATGGGGAGTTCCAGGCTGGCGACCTCTTGCTCGCACTGGCCGCAGGCGTGTTGTTCGACGTCGTGAGCCTCACGTTGACGATCCTCCCGGGGTTGTTCGTGTTGGCCTTCATGCGCCTGCGGTTCCTCGGCTGGGCGCCGGTGCGCATTCCCCTGCTCGTGCTGCTGCTCGGGGCCCTCTGCTTCAACGCCGTGGCCGAGTACTTCTTCTTCGAAGAGTTCAACGCCCGCTACAACCACATCGCGCTCGACTACCTGCTCTACCCGCGGGAGGTCTTCGTCAACATCTGGGACAGCTACAACGTGCCCCTGATCGCTGGCGCGGCGCTGGGTGCTGGGGTGCTGCTGGCCTGGCCCATCGCGCGCCTGACGCGCAACCTGACCTTCGCACGGATTCCCTGGGGCAAACGCTGCCGGGCCGCCCTCGCAGTGCTGCTGCACGGTGGCGCCTGCGTGGGTCTCGTCGCCGTCGTGCCGGGCAGCGTGAGCCAGA
>JAYUCN010000359.1:0-1991 GCA_043740335.1 Planctomycetota bacterium | reverse complement strand
CTCGTCGACAGCACCCGCACCCACGAACTGCAGCGGCTCAAGGACCGCTTCCTCTCGAGTGTCTCGCACGAGTTCCGCACGCCGCTCACGAACATCTGCGCGTACGCGGAGATCCTCGGTTCGCTGGTGCCGGGCGAGAGCGTCGAGTGGCCGGAGTTCGTGCGCGTGATGCACGCCGAGGGCCTGCAGTTGAGCCAGCTCGTCGACGGCATGTTCGACTACCTGCAGCTCGAGAGCGGCGAAGCCGAGTTCCAGAGCAAGACGATCGACGGCACGGGCGTCGTGCGCGCCGTCGTCGAGCAGTTCAATGCTGTGGCAAAGCTCCGCGAGATCCAACTCGAAGTCGGGACGAGCGAGAGCGCGCCGCTGCTGCTCTGCGACCGCCGCCGCCTCGAGCAGGTCGTTCGCAATCTGCTCGACAACGCCGTCAAGTTCATGCCTTCAGGTGGGAACGTGAAGATCACGGTCGGTGGGCGCGACGAGGGCTGGGAGCTGCGCATGGAGGACTCCGGGCCCGGGGTGCCACCGAGCGATCGGCGCGCGGTGTTCGAAAAGTTCCACCAGCTGCGCGACCACCTCACCGACAAGCTGCCGGGAACGGGCCTGGGACTCGCCACGAGCCGCGCCATCGTGGCGCGCTTCGGTGGGCTGATCTGGTGCGAGGAGTCGCCGGTCGGCGGTGCTTGCTTCGTCGTGCTGCTGCCGGGCATCGGTCAGCAACGGTTGGCCGCGATCGGCGCAGGCACGGGCGGCGGCGGCGGTTTCTGATCGAGACCTGCGCCGCCGATCGTCGTCGATCAGACGCTCGCTTCCTTGCTCACGGGCGTCGTCTTCGCCGGCGGTGCAGGCGTGGGGTTCGTCGTGACGGCACCAGTGCCGGCGATCGTCGCCGGCACGACCGAGCGGTGGCGGCACACGGCCGTCAACACGCGCAGCGTTTCGGCCGCGATGGTGTTGCCGGGCCTTGGTGCATTGTCTTCGGCGACGGCCGTGGCCAGGTCGTTGAGCGACAGGATGCCGACGAGTTTGCCCGCCCCGTCGACGACCGGCAGGCGCCGCACGCCGTGTTTCGCCATGCGTTGCGCGGCCGAGGTGATGTCCTCCTGTGGTCGGCACGTCAGGACCTGCTTGCTCATCGAGTGGCCGACCCGCAGGTCCCCGAGCGGCTTGCCCGTCGTCAGCGCGGCCATGCAGAGGTCGCGGTCGGTGATCATCGCCAGCGCCCGCCCGTCGGGATCGACGACCGGCAGGCAGCCGCAGTCGTGATCCCACATCTTCTGCGCGGCGCTTTGCAGAGGGTCCTGGATCGAACACGTCGCTACCGACTGCTTCATGATGTCCTGTACCTTCACGTTCACGAGTCACCTCCTTGTGGTGGACCGGGAAGACTAGCGCGTGTCGACCGGAGATGCCGCGGGCTCTGGTAGGCACGAGGTAGGCACGCGGGCGGCGACCGGTCCGCGTTTCAGCCGCCGGCTCGTGCCGATCTTCGTTCGCAGGTCGTCCTTGAGCCGAGTGCTCTGCTCGGCGGCGGGATGGAAGTCGGTAGCCTTCCAGTAGATGTGCATCCACGATCGGCTCGGGAGCGGCGCCTGCGACGATGACCGACATGCCGTGTCGCGCCCGGTCCAGCGTCGAAACCAACGACGGCCGCGATACGGTGAGCGAGCCCAGAAGGGATCCCATGACCGAACCTCGTTCGATGCTCGCCGCCGACCTCGATCCCAGCCCACCAGTGGGGCTGCGGATCGTCGAGTTGCCGGGGCGCGGCCGCGGTGTGTTGGCCGCGCGCGCGTTCCGTCGGGGCGAAGTGCTCGAGCAAGCACCCGTTCTCGTCGTGCCTCGCGCCGTGCTGCAACCGCTGCGCGGTACGCTGCTCGACGACTACTGGTTCTGGTGGGACGTTGACCACAACGCCTGCGCGCTCGGCTGGGCGTCGCTCTACAACCATGCCTGCCCCGCCAACGCGAGCTTCCGGCTGGAACGGCCCG
>JAYUCN010000358.1:0-1992 GCA_043740335.1 Planctomycetota bacterium | reverse complement strand
GCTCGAGCGGCGTCGAATGGCCCGCGACCAGCGCAGCCGCGCACTCGCCCGCGAGCACACTCCACGGCAATCCGGCGGCGCACATCGCGAGGTAGTGCGAGGGCTCGGCGGGGCTGCGGCCCGCGATCGGCAACAGGTCCTTGCTCATGCCGATGAGGCCCTGCCAGGCGTGGGTGAAGCGCACGTCGCGCAGCCCGGCGAAGCGCGCGCGCGCGTAGCGTTCGAGCTTGGCGAACGACTTGCTGTGCGGGTGCTCCGCCGCGTAGGTCTCGAGCAGGCGGCCGCCGCCGAGGAGCAGGCGGCCCTCGCCCGTGCGGCGAAAGTACTGATAGACGAGGTCCGAATCCCAGACGAGCAGCGGTGCTTCGGGGAAGATGTCGCGCCAGGTCGCGTCGCCGAGCGGCTCGGTCAGGGTCAGGAACGCCTGGGCGTGGAAGTTGTCCTTCGTAGCGATGCCGAGTGCTGGTGCGTAGCGATCGAGGCACACGACGACTGCGCCAGCACACACCACGGCATCGGGCGTGCGCACCTCGTTGCGCAAGATCTCGATCGCCGGCGAGTGCGGAAAGCAGCGAACGCCGCGCGCGATCAGCGCCCTCTGGAGACCCCGTGCGTACGCGAGAGCATTCATGCCGAACGTCCCCGGTGTGCGCACGCCGGCGGCGAAGCCACAGCCACCCAGCACTTCGGGGACTTTGCCGCCTTGGTAGAAGCGCGACGCGAAACCGAGTCGCTGGTGCGCTTCGTGCTCGCGCTGGATCGCGGCGATCTTCCGTTGCGACCGCGCCACCCAGAAGCTGTCGGCATCGACCAGATCGCAAGGCAACTGCCAGGCATCGACGTCGGTGCGCATGCCAGCACAGGCGGCCCGAGCTGCCCGCCACAGCAGCTGGGCGTCGACCTCGCCGAAGCGTGAGAGCAGGTTGCTCAGGTCGAGCTCACTGTCGGGCGTGATGAAGCCGGAGCTCCTGCCAGTCGCGCCGGATCCGCAGGTGGCCGCCTCGAGCACGACCACGTCCTTGCCGAGATCGCAGAGCCTTCGCGCGGCCGAGAGACCGGCGATGCCGCCGCCGACGATCACGACGTCGGCGGTGATGCGCCCGCTCGCCGCCGGCAAAGGCTCGCTGCCCACCTGCGCCAGCCAATGGTTGCCCTGGCGGTCCTGCGCCTTCTGCAATCAGCTGCCCGCGCTCTTCTTCGGCAGGATGAACAGCACGCGGCGCGGATCGTTGAACTGGAGTTTGCGCGGCTCGTCCATGAAGTTCGAATAGTCGCGGGCTTCCTTGCGGGACTTCGGGACGCGCGTGGGCTTGCCGCCCTCGGTCAGGATCGGGGCCATGATGACCTCGACCTCGGACGAACGGAATTCGATCGTGAGCGACAGTGAATCGTCGCCGGCGAGGTTCACGAACTGGTTCTTCTCGGCGGCAGTGACCCAGTCGTCGTTGACGACGACGAGGCACGGGCGCGGATTCTCACCAACGTCGATTGCATCGAACTCGAACTGGCGCGACGGAATGCTGCCGCACGCGGTGCAGGCCAGCAGGACCAACAGAGACAGGGGACGCTGCACGGGGGTCATGGGGGTCGCGGGGGCCGGGGGTCAGTTGCGGGGACGCAGGGTGAGCTTCACGTCGGTGTTCGTCGCGATCATCTGCTGGACCTTCTCCACGGTGAACCACTCGATCTCCGGCTGGTAGTCGGGATGCGTCGCCTGGATGTAGATCCGCTTGTTCTGCCCGAAGTCGAACGTGTACGGCCGGCTGCTGCCCTGGCCGATGCGTTCGCCGTTCACGTACACGGAGGCGTCCGGTGGATTGACGGAGAGCACCCGCACGTAGCCTGAGCTGCCGCAGGCGGCAAGGCAGAGGGCGGCGAAGGCAAGTGCGGAGTTGGAGCGGCGGCGGGACGTGGATTCGGCCATGATCGATTCGACGAGAGCGAGCAGAGGATACGGAAGCTCTCCTGGGAATCCAGTTCCGGCAGCCGGCC
>JAYUCN010000357.1:0-4926 GCA_043740335.1 Planctomycetota bacterium | reverse complement strand
GAGCCGCCGCGCCAGCGTCCCTACGCGACGTACTTGTTCCCGCACGAGGCCCACTTGAAGCAGGAACTCGACCTCGGTTGCAAGGACTGCCATCAGGTCGACGCCGTGCAGAAGGCGCGCTTCCTCGCCGGTGCCGGTGATCCCGACAGCGACGATTTCGCCGTGGTTCCGTTCGAAGTCTGCGCCCGCTGCCACGTGCCGAAGCCACCGGGCACGCAACTGACCGACGCCGAACGGAAGCGCCTGCCCGGCAAGGATCATCAGTGGCCCGTCGTGTGGCACGGCACCGACGAAGACGGCAAGTATTGCAAGCGGTGCCACGCCGAGACGACGCGCGGCGGGGTCACGGTGTTCGGGCCCGAGCTGCGCAAGGTCTCGCGCCCGCTCTTCACGACCGCGCAACACGCCGCCGAACGCGCAAGGTACGTGGCGGACCGAGGTCGCCCGCACCAGGCCGAGTTCGATCGCCATGACGGGGGCCAGGCTTGCACGGCCTGCCACCTGCGCGGCACGCTGGCGACCAGCGAACCCCCGCCGGCGCGCACGTTCTGGCACGCGCTGCATCTGAACGACGGCGGCCTCGCGCCAGCGGCTGGCGATGGCGGCCGCATCAGCGTCGACGCGCAACTCGGTTGCCTCTCGTGCCACGTCGACTTGAAGAAGGCGGACATGCTGCGCACGGCGGACCAAGGCAGCTATCAGTGGCCCGCGGGAGCCGAAGCCCAGACCGCCTGCAAGGAGTGCCACCGCGAAGGCAAGAACCAGATCGTCATGCAACCTGCCTCTGGCACGATCCCCGCGGACCGTCGGGCAGACGCCCCGGACTTCCCGCACGACGTGCACGTCGGCGCACGCAGCTTCGGCAAGGCCGGCGCGCTCGCCGACGGGTGCTTCGCCTGCCACGAGTTCGACACCCCCGGCGGCGCTCTCGCCTTCCAGAGCATCCCGCGCACGAAGGCGAAGGCCGCCGACTGCACGCAATGCCATGCGGGTCACGACCACGTCGCCGAGCGCAGTTGCCTTGCATGCCATCCCGCCGTCGCCGGCCGCAGCAACTCGTTCCTCCAGAGTGCGGGGATCGCCGAGCCGCCGCCGCCACCGCGCGCATGGCCCGGCAAGAACCGTTTCAGCCACCTGTCGCGCGGCCACGTCGACTCCGAGTGCGCGGAGTGCCACGGCAAGACGGGCATCGAGTCCAGCAAGACGCTCGAGACGGTGCCCGTGCCCGATGAGAGCACGACGCCGGAATGCCGCGCCTGCCACCTGCTGAAGCAGTTCCACTGGCGGTGAGTGGAGCGGGGGCGCGGGTCAGCCGCCGGCGGCCATGCGTCTCAGAAGTTGAGAGCGTTGGTCGAATTCGGTCAGCCGCCCGCGGCCTCGGTGCCCGGATACCCCTGCCACTGGTTGCCGAACTTCGCGCGCGTCTCGGTCGAACTCGGCGACAGCCGGAACTTCTTCTCGTCGGGCGCACCTTCCGCACTGCGCACGTTGGCCTCCAGACCGTCCACGGGTTTCCAGTGGCAGCGCAGGCACGCGGCCGGCTGCTTCTTCGTCTGGCCCTGGTGCACACGCTGCCCGATCGTGCCGAACACGTGGTCGCGCACGGGCAGCAGGATCGGCTCGATCACTGCCACCTGGTTCTGACCGCCGCCCGCCTTCACGTTCGCCTTGTGGCACTCCGTGCACTGGGCGCCCAGCGGATGGAACTGCGAATCGGCGAAGCCGACGAACGCGGACTGCACGGTCTCGTAGCGCGGGTCCTTGGCACCGGCCCCGATCGGTGGCACCGAGCCCGGAGTTCCCGCCGTGGGCCCGCGGTGGCAGCGGGCGCAGCTCGCAGCGCCGCCGTCGAACAGACCCTCGTACTTCGGTTCGCCGGGCTGGCCCGCCTTGTGGTCGTGGCACTGGTTGCACAGCAGAGCGCCCGGCTTCGTGTCGACGCGACCGGCGGCGGCCGGCACGTGACAGGCCAGGCACCCTTCGGCGAGCACGCCCGCCTTGCCGAACGCGGCGTTGCCGACGTGTGCTGCGTGCGGGAACTCGACACACGACTTCTTCGGCGCCTCGGCGGCAACGTCGGTCTCGACCACCTCGCCGCCCACGTGGCACTTCGCGCAGTTCGCGAGGCCGTAGGTCCGCTTGCCGTCCTCGGCGAGCGACGCCGAGGTCTTCGAGGACGCCGTACTCGGGTGGCATTCTGCGCAGTTCGGTGATCCGGAGTTCTCCGGCAGGTGCGTGTCGTGGCGGAACACCTTCTGCGCGAGACGCGTGGCCAAGGCCGGCACCTTGGCGCGATGGCAGTCCTTGCAGTCCGACAGGGCCTTGCCGTCCTTGTCGTTGCGGATCGGGGCACCGCTCGTGACATCGGGATGCACGTTGGCCGGAAACTGGAACGTGCGCGCGGCAAAGCGCGCGAGGTCGACCGCCGGGCGCACCTTCGCCATGTCCGGTTGCCCGAGCACGTGGCACGCGCTGCACCGATCCCAACCGCCCGTCGGGCCGCCACCGGTCGACACGTGCAGCGGTGCGCGTTCCGTCTCGCCCGTCTTCCAGCCGGCGACGTCGTGGCAGCCGACGCAATCGAGGTAGCGGTTCTTGCTCTTGCCCTTCTCGAACGGGAAGTCGCAGCCCGGGATGCCGACGACGGCGGGCGCGTACGTGTGACAGGTCTCGCACGCCTTGGCCACGTTCGCGAGCGGCCCGTACGCGGCCTCGGTGCAGACGCCGGGCTTCTTCGCCCCGCCGCGGAACGCGAAGTGGTCCTTGTGCGCAAACGTGCCGAGCGACGACAGCGGCCGCGGCCGCGACTTCTGACCCGGTGCCTGGCGCACGGGCGCCTTCGACGCATCCCGGACGTGACAGTCGCCGCACTTGGCGAGCGGGATCTGGCCGGTGCCGATGTCGGTCGCGGTCGCACCTTCGATGTTCGTGTGGCAATCGACGCACTCGATACCGATGCCGAGGTGGTCGCCATGGTCGAACTCACCGCCGACCTTCAGCGGGTGCGTGTTGATGCCGCCCGTCGGTCCCGCGAAGCACTCGACGAGCTTCGTCGCGTACGCCGCGAACGTCGCGTCCGTCGGCGGCTCGAACTTGCCGGGCAAGCCCATGGCCTTCGCGAGTTCGTCGGCCTTCCCCGGCTCGCCGTTCACCACTCCCGCGAAGAACCGGAACTCGGAGAGCTTGGCGCGGCCCGGCGCGTGGCACTTCGTGCACAGACCCGGACCCGTGCGGATCTCGAAATCGGCGAACAGCTCGGTGGCGCCACCGTGGCACTGCCGGCATTCGAGCATCGCGTGCGTGTGGTGCCGGAACGCGTCGCGCGTACGCGTGCGGTAGAAGTCGAGGTTCTGCTGCGCGCCCCGCGTCGTGTCGAGTGCGAGGCCAGGGCCGTGGCAGGCCGCGCACTGCTGCTGCGGCGACGACACGACGTGGTTCGCATCGAAGCGATGGCAGCCGCGGCAGTCGCGCCACACCTCCAGCGTGCTCGGATCGGTCCAACCGCGCTGCACGTGCTGGTCGTGCTTGAACGAAGCCGGCGGTGCCGCGACTGCGGATCGCTGAAACGGCAGCGGTGCATCGCCCGGGCGATCGAGTGTGGAGAACGCCACGAGCGAGCCCCAGAGCACCAGCAGCGAGCCGAGGCCGCGCGCGTGCATGTCAGCCGTCCGTCTTGCCGCTCGGCTGGATCTTCACGGGCCCCTGCACGATGGCCTGGCAGGCGAGCCGGCACTTGCTCTCGTCGAGGCGGCCGCCGAGCCGCTTGTTCGCCTTCTTGATGGTGTTCTTCTCCTTCGAACTGGCCACGTTCAGTGCAGCCATGCCGTCGAGGATCGTCACGACGCACTTGCCGCAGCTGCCGCCCGTGTCGCTCGGTTCGTTCTGATCCCAGCACTCCCATAGGGTCTGGCACTTGCCACCGATGCTGCCGGAATCGCCCGTCGCCGCTTCGGCCTCGGCAAGGAAGCTGAGCATCGGCCGATCCTTGGCGGCAGCCACCTTGGTGCCATCGGGCAGGATGACGACCGGATCGCCAGTGGGTGCCTGTTCGGCCGGCTTCTTGGGTGTCGGCGCCGCTACCGGAGCTGCCTGGGCCGGTGCAGGTTCTGGCGCACTGGGGCGACGCCCGCCTGCCTGCGTCTGATCGAGCACCGCCGGTGCCTGCTTCCGCACGCTCGCCGTGCCCGCCCCGACCAGCACTTCGCTGCGCATCTCGACGAAGCGGAAGCGCTGCTCCCCCATCCACACTTCGTCACCTTCGTTGAGGCGCAGGGAACCACGCAGTTCGAGGAACGTGCCGTTGCGGCTTGCATCGCGGATGCGTACGACGCCGCCGGCATCGGTGACCGACACGTGCGAGCGCGACAGCGCGAAGTCGCGTGGATCGAGCTCGTCGCGACCGAGCGTGCGTTCCTCACGGCCGAGCGGGATCGACTTCAAGACCTTGTTGTTCGCATCGAGCCGGGAGAGACAGACCTTGCCCTCGACGAGGTCGACGCGCAGGCGTTGGCGGCCGGCGACGATGACGATGCCGGGCTGCACCGTTCGCTCGGAGTTGAACCGCACGTAACACTCGCCGCCGAACGGCACGTTGGTGACATAGCACTCGTCGGCATCGACGCGGAACGCCGCGTGCTGGTCCAGCAGCAGCGCATCCCCGCCCACGACGACGCGGCCGGCCGTGCGACCGACGACGCTGTCGCCGACGGCGAAGAAGTGATCGGCCTTGGCGGCGTTCTCGCCCGGCCCGATGTGCACGAACGCCGCCCCCATCTCCGGCTCGGGGGCCGCTACCTCGACCGGGGGCAGTGCCGCCGGCGAACGCATCGGCACCATCATCGTCTGGTTCTGTTTGACGAGCTGCTCGCGGATCGATTCGTCGCTGCTGCCGCGCTTCATGCGCGCGAAGATCGTGTCGGCGATCGA
>JAYUCN010000356.1:0-4928 GCA_043740335.1 Planctomycetota bacterium | reverse complement strand
GTGACGAGCTTCTTGCGCGGACGCGGCACGAGTGCGGCGAGGCGTTCGAGGAAAGTCAGGGGATCGAGAACGACATGCGAGGAGCCGTCCTTCCACCGCTTTTTCAGCGCGTAGGCGACCCTGCCATCAGGTAGCACGGCCAGGCGTTCGTTGGCAATCGGTGGGCGGGCGACGTAGCGGATCAGATGTTCGAGGCGATCGGACTGGCCGGCGGACACGCAGGTCGCGGCATGCAGACTGAAGCCGTCGAGATCGGCGCAGAGACTGCCGGGGCCGTGGCGGAACTGAACCTGGAGTGAGCCGCGACCCGGTCGGACGTCCAGTCTGCCAGCGGCGGGTCCGAGTGCGGTCTTGCTCTGCACGGCGGCGGCGTGGATCAGCTGCAGCGCGTCGGGTGAAGGTTCGTCGAGGGCGTCGGCGGCGCCGACGGGGCTGCCGTCGCTGCTGCCGGTGTTCCCGGGAGCTGTGTGCCATGAAGCGATCGACATGCGCTTCGTGCTCGCGGCGATGAACCTGCGCACGCATGCGGTGCAGACCAACGTCCCGCTGTCGCTCGCGAACGTGCCACTCGCGCTATCGGGCATCGCCCTGCACGCGCAGGGAATGCTGTTCGACTGGCTGCCGAACGCGTACCCGCCGTTCCAGGGGCTAACGAACGCGGCGCTGGTAGTGCTCGGTCAGTGAGGGGCGAGGTCGGCTGCGCTACCGCCGCGGGATCACCGTCGCACTCGCCGCGAAGGAAGGCTGGCGCGTCGAGATGCGCTCATCGATCGTCCGTGGAACCGAGCAGGCGCCCCAGCCGTGCCAGCGCCCGGCTGAGCGCCGATCGCACCGAGGATGGCGCGATGCCGAGCCGGGCCGCGATTTCCGCGTGCGACAAGCCGGCGATGCGGGACAGCACGATCACTTCGCGGTGCTCCTGCGGCATCGCGGCCAGCACCTGCTCGAGGCGTTCCCGAGTCTCTGCCGCCATCGCCTGCTGGCTCGGCGAAGCAAGCTGGTCCGCGAGCATGGGAACGAGACTCTGCGACCAGGACCCATCCGGATCGGCGCTGCCCTGGAGGTTGCGGTGCGTGTCGCGCTTGCTCGTACGGTAGTAGCGATCCTTGGCGACGAGCTTGCGCAAGGCCGCCGTGTACAGCCACTGCCGGAACGCGGCCTCCCCGCGATACTGAAAGCCGCTGAGATTCTGCAGCAACTCGCCGCACACCGACTGCAGCACGTCGGAGTCTGTCTCCTGCTTGCGGACCCGCGGGCCGACGCGCACATGGACGTAGGCGCGCAGCGCTGGCAAGTGTCGCTCGAGCAGTGCGCGGATCGCGGTCGCGTCGCCCTTGCTTGCGCGCTCGATCAGTTGCTCGGCGTCGTCG
Organism: Planctomycetota bacterium; assembly: GCA_043740335.1. Lineage (GTDB taxonomy): Bacteria > Planctomycetota > UBA1135 > UBA1135 > UBA2386 > DASVAL01. The sequence continues at coordinate 3,558 of JAYUCN010000356.1, read as the reverse complement.
TCGGCCATGTCCTCAAGGATCCGTTGCGGCGAGCGTAGCGCCGACCGCAGCCGTGCTCGCATCACCTCATGGTTGGATCGTCACCAGCAGCGCGTTGGACGCCGACCAGCCGAGCGGCGGGCAGGGCGATGGGCTCACCGCCTCCAGCCAGAACGACTGCAGACCGAACGAAAGGCCCAGGAGCCCGGCGTTGCTCGGCACCGGCGCCGGCAGATCCGCCACACCCCGCGCGTCCGCTTGCCCAGCCACGCTCACGACGAAGGTCGCAGGGTCGATCCACAGCTCGGTACCGACCAGCAACTGCGGCGTCTGGAGTACGCCGCGACTCAGCGCGAACACACCGAGCCCATTTGGTGGCGCATTGCTGCAGGTGAACACGAAGTTCGCGTTGCCAAGGCTCGGCATCGCCAGCACCGACAGCGGCAGCACGCCACGGCACCCTGACGTCGAGCGGCCGATCGCCGTGACGCCGGTGGGAAGCATGTCGAGGCGGGTCACCACGGCGTCGACGGTCATGCTAGGCACCGTACCCCAAGCGCCCGGCGTCGTCGGGTAGTCTATCGAGTCTGTGTTACCCGCGATCGTCACCCTCCCCGTCGTTTCGACTACGATGGCCCAAGCTGCGTCACCGCCCGATCCTCCTAGGAACGTTGAGTACTGCAGCTGCTGTGCCTGAGTGCGGATTGGGTCCAGGCGCGTCACGAAGGCATCGGTGGGGGAGCCGCCGGTGTGCGTCGTGTCCCATGCGCCGGGCGTCGTCGGGTAGTCAATCGAGTCTGTGTTACCCGCGATCGTCACCACGCCTGCTGCGTCGACTGCCAGAGCACGTGCCACGTCATTGCCCGATCCGCCTACGAACGTCGAATACACCAACTGCTGCATCGACGGCAGCGAGGAATCCAAGCGTGTCACGAAGGCGTCAAGGGCACCACCGAGCGCCGTATCATGGGCACCAAGCGTCGTGGGGTAGTTTGCCGAGCCAGTGAGGCCCGCGATCGTCACCACTCCCGTCCCATCGATTGCAATTGCCCCCGCATCGTCGTCGCCCACTCCACCTACGAACGTCGAGTACACGAGCTGCTGCGCCTGCGGAAGAGAGGGGTTCAGGCGTGTCACAAAGGCGTCGCTATGGTTGTTGACGCTGCCACCGTTGTGAGTTGTGTTCCAAACACCCGGTGTTGTCGGGTAGTTCGGTGAGCTCGTGCTCCCCGCGACGGTTACCACGCCCGAAGTGTCGACCGCCAGAGCCAAGGCGGAATCGAGGTTCGCTCCACCTACGAACGTCGAGTATACAAGCTGTTGCGCCTGTAGCAGAGATGGGTCCAGGCGAGTCACGAAGACATCCTGGCCGCCGTTGTGCGTCGTGTCCCATGCGCCGGGCGTGGTCGGGTAGTTCGCGGAGCTGGTGTAACCCGCGATCGTAGTGACGCCTGCCGCGTCAACTGCCAGAGCATGTGCGCGTTCGAAGGCCGATCCGCCCACGAAAGTCGAATACAACAACTGCTGCGCCTGGGATCGCGACGGGTCCAGGCGAGCCACGAAGACATCGGAGAAGTTGCCGTGCGTGCTACTGAAGGCTCCGGACGTCGTGGGAAAGTTCGTTGATTCAGTTTCGCCGGCAATGGTCACGACGCCTGCGCCGTCAACCGCGATCGCATTGGACAGTTCACTGCCGGATCCGCCCAGGAAAGTGGCGTACACCAGCTGCTGTGACTGTGGCTGCGACGGGTCCAGCCGCGTCACATGGGCGTCGCGGCCGCCCTGGCCAGACACCTGCTGCCAGGCGCCCGGCGTCGTCGGGTAGCTCTGGGAGTACGTCTCTCCCGTGAGCGTCACTACGCCCGCCTGGTCGACTGCGAGAGCCCTGGCGTAGTCGGGGTCGTTCGGTCCCGGCCCCCCCACCCGTGTCGAGTAGAGCAGACCCGGATCCAGAACCAGCTCAACCTCCCCGCGCCAATCCGATGCCACGAAACCGAAACTCGATGCACCACGCAACTCGTAGTCACACGAGATCGAGCGCCGCTCACCACTGCCCTCGATGACGAAGGTCACTGGTCGCGGCTGTTGCACGCGCCCGACGGCAGTGTCGATGACCAGCGCGCCGTCGCGATCGAGATGCAGCCCTTGCGCCCCCTGGACCTCGATCTCGACGCGCGCCAAGTCCGCGCTCGGCTGCAGCATCAGGTCGTACTCGAAGTGCGCACCTTTGCCGTAGGCCCGGACCTCCACGCCAGGGTACAGCCCGCGATATCGCACCGCAGCGTGCCGCGGCACGTCGGTCCGCCAACGTGTCGGGTCGTTGCCGAGGAAGTAGTTGTGCACGCCAGCCAGCCGCTCGCCCGCGATCAAGTCGGCGGCGTTGGCCCCAACGAAACGCATGCGCACGGCCGCCCCACGCACAGGCTCCAGCGCCTGCCGCAGTGGCGACCGCGGGTCCACCGGCGTCGGGACCTTCTCGACCAGACTCAGCATCCAGCCCTGCGCCTCCAGGAACGCGGTCATCGCTCCGCAGCGTGCCTCGTAGCGGCAGTCTCCTGGCCATTGCCCTGTATTCGGCACGAACGCCAGGGGCACGGCGTCCAGCAGCTGGTTCGCCGCGCCGAGGTCGGCATTGGCGGCATCTGGCACTCGTTGGTCGTGATCAGGCTCGCGAGCCTGGATCGCAAGCCAACCGACGATCACGAACACCGGAAGAATGATCTGGCCGAACTTTGACATCGCCAACTCCACGACTGGGACAGGGAACAGGAAGTCAGCCTGCTGCATGCGAGGGCTGCAAGGTGGTCATGGTATGCCGTGCTCCGCCGCTGCCAGTTTTCTGGAGGAACTGATGGCCGTACACACAACGCCGGTTACGCCGTGCCGCCGATCGTCGCTCGCGTCACGGCAGCCGTGCCCAGAGCGCAGCCCATTGCTCACGTTCCGATTCCGGCAGCCGCGCCATGCCATCGGGGTCGCGCAGGCCGGTGAACGCCGCATCGGTGCGCAGCCGCCACATGGCCTGACGGGCGGCGGCCTGTGTCGCGCCACCCATCTCGTCCATCGCCGCCAGCGCGGTCAGTTCGTCGCTCAGCCATTCCAACGCCCTCTGACGCCACCGTGCCTGGGTCTCCGCCGCCAGGCTCTCTTCGCCCGTGCCGATGCGCGCCGCGACCCGGGCCGCATCACGGCGATACTCACCGAGAGTGTCCTCGGCGAGCTCCGGGTCGAGTTCGAAGATGCGCTCGTATAATGCCGCCGACCGCGCCAACAGCCCGCGCGTCTGCGCCACCATGGCACAGGCCTGGAACTCGAAGACTGCCGCCGGCTCCGCGGCGCCGGCGAGGATGGCCGGCAGCCGCTCCTCCAGGGGCAACAGGCGCTCGATGCGGGCCAGCTTGCTGGCATCGAAGACCGGGTTGTCCTTGTCGAGATCGGCAGCCTTGCGCAGCGCCTCGAGACTCTCGCGAAATCGCCCCTGCCACACGAGCACACTGCCCAGGTTCCACCAGGCCATCGCGAGTCTCGGGGTGACTACGGTGGCCCGACGAAAGCTCGCGACCGTGTCGTCGATGTGCC
>JAYUCN010000355.1:0-4937 GCA_043740335.1 Planctomycetota bacterium | reverse complement strand
CGCAGCTCTGGAGCGCCACGATCATGGCGCGGCGTTCCGCTGCCTTGAGCGTCATCACCGCCTCGGCTGGTATCGCGGCCGCGGTCGCAGCCGCCGACGGCGACGACTTCGGCAACTGGAGATCGACGATCTCGTCGGCGTCGGACAGCAGCGCCGCGCGCGCAACGATGTGGTCGAGTTCGCGCACGTTGCCGGGCCAGCGGTAGTCGAGCAGCGCCGCCTTCACCACGGGCGACAGGCGCAAGCTGCGCCCGCGCTGTTCGCCGTGCCGACGCACGAAGTACTCGGCGAGTTGCACGATGTCGTCGCCACGTTCCCGCAGCGGCGGCACCAGCAGTTCGACCGCCGCGAGGCGGAAGAACAGGTCCTCGCGGAACTCGCCGCGCTGCACCATCGCGCGCAGGTCCTTGTGCGTCGCCGCGACGAGCCGCAGATCGAGCTGCACGTTCTCAGTGCCGCCGACGCGGCGGATCGTCTGTTCCTGCAAGGCACGCAGCAGCTTGGCCTGCAAGGCCGGCGGCATGTCGCCGACCTCGTCGAGGAACAAGGTACCGCCGCTCGCGAGTTCGAGCAGACCCGGCCGGTCGCGATCGGCACCCGTGTAAGCACCCTGCACGTGGCCGAACAGTTCGCGCTCCATGAGTTCCGCCGGCAGCGCCGAGCAGTTCTCGGCGACGAACGGACCGCGGTGACGCGCACTGCGTTCGTGCAGGGCACGGGCGACGAGTTCCTTGCCGCTGCCGGTCTCGCCGAGCACGAGCACGGGCAGCTCGAGCGGCGCCAGCTTGTCGATCTGCGCGCGCAGCTCGCGCATCGGTTTGCTGTCGCCGAGCAACTGCGTGGACTCACGCCTGGTCGTGCGGCGCACGACGGCGAGTTCGCGCCGGCTCGCCGTGAGCTCGCTCGCGAGTGTTTCCTCGCGCAACATGCGATCGACGGCGATCGCCGCCTGGTCGGCGAGCACCTCGAGCGCTTCCTTGTCGGACTCGGCGAAGGCACCGGCGCGGCCGGGGTGCTCGACGTAGATCGCCCCGACGGTGCCACCGGCCGACCGGAACGGCGCACAGATCGCCGAGCGGATCTGCAGGTTCTTGACCGACGGCATGTCCTGCAGGTCGCGATCGGCGAGGCCGTCGGCGCCGGTCAGCGTGCGCTGCAGGTGCATCGCGCGATGCGCGAGCGAACGGCTGAACGCCTGACCCACGGGCCCCGTGTCCCCGCTCTGGAACTCTCTGCGCATGCCGTCGTCGCGCGCGACGAGCAGGTAGCCGAGCCGACCGCCACTCAAGGTCACGGCGGCATCGAGCAGATGGCGCATCGCCTTGTCGAGATCGGTCTCCTGCGCGAGCTGTCGGTTCACCGCGAGGAAGGTACGAAACAACTCTCGACTCGGGCCGCCGCCCGGAAACGAATGATCGGTCATGGTAGCCGTTGCCTCGCTGATGCTCGCTGGAGCTGTCTGCAGGATCCCGTGTACGCGCACAACTTCTTCGCGCTCCCGGTCGGAGTCGGGCGTGCCGATCTGCACGAGGATCGCCTGCGCTGCGTCACGTTCCCCCAGTTCGGCGTGGGCGCGGGCGAGCATGACCTGGGCGAGCCGCCCCGCCGCCGCGTTGCCGAGGTCCAGCAGCACCGTGGAGCTCTCCAGCAGCCACGGCCGCGCGGCCGCCGCGTCACCGCGGGCGAGGGCCGCAATGCCGAGACTGGCTGCCGCCCGGGCGGCGCTGGCGGCGTCGCCGACGTGCAGGAACATCGTGCGCGCCTCACGCAAGTGCTCGACTGCCAGCGCGTGCTCGCCGAGGTCCTTGGCGATCACGCCGAGGTTCAATTGTGCAGTGGCCGCGTGGCGCACGTGCCCGATGCGGAAGAGCACGTCCGACGCCGCCTGGAAGTGCTGCTGCGCCGCCGTCAGATCGCCGCGCTGGCGCAGCACGTGGCCGAACACCGTGTGCGCGCTCGCGCATGCGAACGGTTGCTGCTCCGGTGACAACAGGGGGCCGCACGCCGTCAGCAACCGCTCGCTCTCGTCGAGCCGACCGGACAGTTCGTGCGCCGCCGCGAGCGTCACGCGTTCGAGCACGGTGGCTCCCGGGTGCTGCAGCAACCCGATGGCGAGATCGCGACGCCCCGCAGCCATCGCGAGCTGCGCTGCGACCCGCCGGTGGCGCGGGGTCGACGGCGGCTTCTGCAGTGCTTCGAGTTCACGTTCGGCGGCCACGATCTGCCCGGTGTCGAGCAGCGCCTGGGCCCGCAGCACCGGCATGCCGCCGCAGAACGGCAGCGCCTGCGCCGGTTCGCCGCCGTCGAGCAGTCCTTCGGCCAAGGCACCGCGGAGCTCGCGTTCGACCGGCGATGAAGTCGCCGCTCCTGCCTGCCACATCGCGATCGCCTGTTCGCGCCGTCCACTCGCCGCCGCCGCGCGCACCTGTTCGGGAGTCGCCACGGCGCGCAGATTCTCCCTCTGCTCGTCCGCCCGATCGAGCCGGCCGCTGCGCGCGGCGGGCCAGGTCCAGCGAGATCCCGAGGGCACCAGCTCCCCGGCTCGCACGAGCAGAAGCAGCAGCGCGTGCACGGCGGCACCGCTGGTCGCCGCGCGCCGCGCCAACCACTCGGCGGCAGCGCTGGCAGCGTGGCCCGAAAGCCCGAGGGCCTGCTGCATGTGCGGCAGCAGGCGCTGTGCTTCGAGTCGCGGCAAGGCGAGGCGGTGCTCGCCCGCCCCCGCGCGGGCCACCCGCAGTTCGGCGTCGGTCTCGACGAGTTCGCGCACGTCGGGCATCGTCGCCGCGAGGTGCATCGCCAGCGCCCGACGGTCGGCCGCGTCCGCACCGCACAACACGAGGTCGCTGGTGAAACCAGCCGCGATGCTGGCCAGTTCGGGCGCGAACAAGGCGACCGGGTCCGGCGCCAACAAGGCGGTCGCCGGCCGACCACTGCCGCCGCACACGAACTCGAGCGCGGCCTGCGCATCCGGGAACCGGCGCGCGGGGCGTCGCTCGACGCAACGCGCCACGAAGCGATCGAACGGAGCCGGCAGGTCCGCCGCGCGCAGGCCACCCGCCGCAAAGAAATCGTCGGCAGGGAATCTGTTCACGAAGTGGCCGAGCGGTGGTCCGCCGCCGGGCCACAGCGCTTGCGCCACCATCGCGCCGACCGCGAACAGGTCGGCGCGCGCATCGGGCACGACCCCGAGCAGCAGTTCGGGTGCGGCGAAGAACGGCGTGCCACCGCGGGAGTGGCCGCCACCGCGCACGCCGAGCCCGAAGTCGAGCAGGTGCAGTCGGCCGTTGCCGTCGAGCAGGAGGTTGCCGGGTTTGAGGTCGAGGTGCAGGACCGAACGCAGGTGCACGTAGGCGAGCACCTCGAGCAGTTGCTGCAGCAACGGCATGAGCTCGGCCGGCGAGCTCGGCAGCACGCGCAGGACGGTGCCCTCGACGTGATCGCGCAGCAGGAACGCGCGGCCGTCGGGCAGCCGACCGACCTCGCGGATCGCCGGGATCGCGGGATGCTGGAGCGAGAGCAGTAACGACGCCTCGGCCGGTTCCACTCCGGGTGGCAGGACCTTGAGCACTAGGTCCTCGCCGCCGCCGGCCAGCGCCACGCGCAGCGTGCGACCTTCGCCGCCTGAGTACTCAGCCTGGAGCACGAAGCGATCGGCAAACCGGGCGAGCAGTTCGGCGGCGGACTCGGTCATTCCTCGCGCACACGCACCTGGTTCGCGTCGATCGTCGTCGGGCCGGTGACGCGGCCACGCCACCAGATGCGGTCCTGGTCCGGAACGATGTCGGGCAGCTCGATCACGAGGTGGCCGCCGCCATGACGTTCGCGCCGCTGGATCGTGGTATTGGCGTCGACCTCGACAGTCGCCTGCGCCACCGACACACCGGCGATGACGATGGGGTCATCGTGGCGCGGCACCACGACGATGGTGTTGGTCGCGAGCGAAACGCTCTGCACGCGGCCCTGCCACTCGGGCTGCATCGGCACGCCAGCGGCGACGACTTCGATCTCGCGCGCGACGACCTCGTCGGGGCCGCCGGCGACCGGCATCCGGCTCGTCCACTTCACCTTGGCCAGGTTGCCGACCTGCAGCTCGCCGAACGCGAGCGTGATGCGACTGTCGGGGCGATGGATGCGCGCCTCGGCTGCGAGCACGAGTACCGTGACCCGCGGCGACAGCAGTCGCCGTTCGCCGCGCCGCACCTCGGCCTGGACGTCCAGGAGGAAGCTCGACGTCGCGGGACGCAGTTCCGTGATGCGACCGAGCAGGCGCGGGCCGTCGTTGCCGCGACCGCGTCGCGCGTGGTGGACCAGGCACCGGCCGTCGCGTCGCAGTTCGCCGAGCACGCGCAGATCGTCGTCCCTCGTGAGCGACCTCAGGAAGTCGTCGCGGCTGGCCAAGGCGTCCCCGCCGTCGTCGTCGAACGAGCAGTCCGGCGCGAACTCGACCTGCAGCACGCCGTCGTCGACGCAACCGAGGGTCACGGTGACAGCAGCCGGTTGCACGCGGGCGACACGGAGGCCCGACACTTCGTGACTGCTGCCATCGGCGCGCGCCGTCATGACGGGCGTCCAGGCCATCGGGTCGATGCCTTGTACCGGTGGCGGCGAACCGTTGTGACCGACCGCGAGCCAGCTCGTCGTCTGCGCCGAGTGTTGCAGCCCGTCGGCGATCGGCACGCTGAGATCGACCACGCTCTGGATCGGCAGGACGCTGCCGTCGCTCTCGAGCACGGCCCCGCTGCCCGGCACCAGCATGAGGTGCAACTGGTCGTAGTCGCCGGTCGGCACGTTCACGAGCCTGAGGCCGTCCACTTCGCCGCTCGGATCGGCGAACGTGATCAGCTCGGGGCTCGCGAGCAGGTTCGTCGTCGTCGTGCCGTCGCTGCGTTCGAGCAGGGCCGCGGCGACCTGGAATTGCACGAGCGCTTCGCTGCCCG
>JAYUCN010000354.1:0-1999 GCA_043740335.1 Planctomycetota bacterium | reverse complement strand
TCGACGCCGCCTACTGCCCGGGGCTGTCCGAGTACTCGGTGGCCTGGGTCGCCGCCGGCAGCCCCGACGGCTGGGCGGTGGCGACGAAGTGGATCGACTCGAAGAAGGAACGCGAGGCGGCCGCGGGGTGGAACACGCTGTCGGGCATCGTTGCCGTGACCGCGGACGAGGACCTCGACCTCGACGCGCTCCGCGACCTGCTCGCGCGCATCGGCAAGACGATCGGCGCCGCGCCGAACCGCGCGAAGTACACGATGAACGGCTTCGTCGCCGCGGTCGGTAGCTACGTGAAGGCGCTGACTGCCGAAGCCCTCGCGGTCGGGAAGGCACTCGGCACGGTCGAGGTCGACATGGGCGGCACGAGCTGCAAGGTGTCGAGTGCGGTCGAGATGATCGGCAAGGTCAAGGCGCGCGGCAGCCTCGGCAAGAAGCGCAAGATGGTGAAGTGCTGAGGGAAGCGTGGGGCCAGCCGGGGGCCCATGGCATCAACGTCGCGAACTGGCAGTCACGCGACTGCCGATGGTTGGGCCGACTCTGCTGCCACCTTCGCCACCTTCGTGCCACTTGACCAACCACGGCGTCTGGCCGATACTGCCAGTGGAGATTCGGCCGAGGGGCTGCTCTAGGGTGGCCCCGAAGGCGTTATCTCCTTTTTTCTTGTACGCGAGGCTCATAGGGGTCTGGCACGTAGACGATGCCGTACGTTCGGAAGACCTCGCCGTCTCGGTAGCCCTGTCCCTCGAACCGGAGGATCTTGAGCCAAGGACCGAACTGTTCGGCGATCTCGGTTCGCGTTGGAGAGTCCATTCCCTGGGACGGCAGGCGGAATCCCCAGTTCACGCAGTAGATGCACACGTCGGCGACCTGGACGGGATAGGCCATGTCCGAAGCGACGAAGAGCGGTGTGGGAACGATCCACTGCGTCCGGTAGCGGCCGGTCTGCGTGTTCCGGAAGTAGGACTCGAGTCGCGCGACGAATCGGCGGTCGTGCGCCTTGTCCACTTCGTCCATGACGATCAGCCCGTGCTCCTTGCGTTCCTCGAGGAAGTAGAAGAAACGCTCCAGCAGAAACACCTGATCCTTGCGCAGGAACTCCGCCGTCTCGTTCGTGCTCGGCTTGCCGACGTTGCAGGGAATGGCCGCTGCGAACAGCACAGCTCCGTGGTCGCGCAGTGACTCGAAGATGCCGTGAGCCATCTCGAGGCAGGCCTGGCCGTAGGCCGTGAATTCCACTCTCGTCGGGGTCTTGTTCTCCAATCCCTTCGTGAGGAACCCGCGGCAGTGCTTGCGTCGCGCCTCGTCTGGCAGTCGTTCGTCCTGTCCCGCCCATTCGAAGCGATTCTTGTCCAGCAGCTTCGCGCCCTTGATCTCCTTGCGGAACTGCTGCAATTGCGCGCCGAACGCTGCGAGCTCGAGTCGCTGCAGGTGCTGGATGAACGGCCACAGCTTGCTGGCGTGCAGCGCGATCCCACCACGCACCTCGTAGGGCGTGTTGCGGTGGTCGTGCCCACTCTCGTCGAGGAACAGCAGCCAGCTCATGATGTAGGCGGGTCAGGCCTTGCCGATTCCGCCAACGAACCTCGTGTTGGGCATGCTGGGCCTCTGGCCGGGTCTGGTCAACACCGGCACTTGGCGCACCGCTCCACGAATCCCAACCTCCCCGGTGGCACACCGACCCCCCGACCGCTAGGCTCGTCACGCTTTCCCGACCAACGGAGAAAGCCCATTGGCTGAGTTCCTCGGCGAAGGCCTCACCTACGACGACGTCCTGCTGGTGCCGCAGCTGGCTTCGGCCCTGCCGCGCGACGTCGACACGAGTTCGCGGTTCTGCCGCGGCGTCTCCCTCCAAGTCCCGATCGCGGGCGCGGCGATGGACACGGTCACCGAATGGCGTATGGCGGTGGCGCTGTCGCAGCAGGGTGGCATCGGCATCGTGCACAAGAACCTCAGCGTCGACCGCCAGGTCTCCGAGGTCGACAAGGTCAAGCGCTCGGCGAAC